>NZ_JBEZLA010000064.1:0-43048 GCF_040651925.1 Streptomyces sp. NPDC048349
TCGCGATGGCCTTCGGCCACCCTTGACAGGCCGTCCCGCCCCGGAAAGACAAGGACTGACGGGAAGCCCCCAAAAGAACGGTCCACTGGTTCATGGGCAGGGTGCGGGGCCATCAGGGACCAGCTCCCAGGTTGCAGGGAGCCACGCCCCCGTCCGGCCCCATGACCGCCGAAGGCGGGGCCGGTGGGCGCATCAAATCGCTACGCGCTCCTCAGATCTCAGCGTCCAGCGGCCGCCTGGGGTCCAACCCGCACCAGACAGCGACCAGAAGCACCTGGCGAGACGGCAGGCGCATCAAATCGCTACGCGCTCCTCAGATCTCAGCGTCCAGCGGCCGTCTGGGGTCCAACCCGCACCAGACAGCGGCCAAGAACGCCTGGCGAGACGGGGGCGCGTCAGCTTGTTACGTGCACCCTCATATCGCAGCGTCCGGCGGCTATCCGGGGCTGGGAACAGGCCGCCCACGATCGCTACTCAGCTGAGAATCTGGCGGCGATCAGCCCGGAATGGACTGAACACAAGCCGTCCCACACATCGTTCGCCCTCCTCGGCGGCCGCGCCGCGCGTATCCCACTCCCGCTTGTGAGGTTTTACGGCAAAAAAACTGCCCGCCGCCGCACCGCGCCAACTCTGCACTGAGCAAAGGCAATCGACTCACTCCCGCGGGATGGAGACGCTCGAAGCGACCGCGCCACCGCCCCCGCGACTCCTCCGGCGCTTGCGGCGCCGCCATCTAGTGCCGGTTGGACCCCAGACGACCGCCGGACGCCGAGACCCGAGGCAGCGCGTAGCGATCTGATGCGCCCAAGCCGTGGAATGCGCTTCTGACCGCTGTCTGGTGCGGGTTGGACCCCAGACGGCCGCCGGACGCCGGAATATGCGTGTGCGCGTAGCGATCTGTCGCGCCCATGGCGTGGAATGCGCTTCTGACCGCCGTCCGGTGCGGGTTGAGCCCCGGACGGCCGCCGGACGCCGAGATGAGAGGAGCGCGTAGCGATCTGGGGCGGCTGCCGGGCCCCCTGGCCGCCGATGGTCATGAGGCCGGGGCGGGGCGTGGCGACGGGCACCCTGGAGCCGGTCCCTGATGGCCCCGCACCCTGCCCATGAACCAGTGGACCGTTCTTTTGGGGGCTTCCCGTCAGTCCTTGTCTTTCCGGGGCGGGACGGTCTGTCAAGGGTGGCCGAAGGCCATCGCGAAGCGACGCGACGAAGGAGCGCCCTTGACAGGGCGGCCCGACCCGGAAGGACAGTGGGACTGGCGGGAAACCCCCAAACCCTCCCTGATCAGGCCCCAGGGGCGCAGGCCCCCCGAAGCCCCCGCCCAGCGCCCCCACGCCTGCCCCACCCCAGACACCCCTCCCCCCACCCCTACCCCCCGACGGCCTCGTACAGCGAGAACGCCGCCAGGGCTGCCATTACCGCGGCCGCGATCTTGGTGATCAAGCGGAGCGGGACGTACTTCATCAGGGTGCGGCCGCCCAGGATGCCGATGCCCGCGACCGCCCACAGGGCGAGTACCGCGCCGATGCCGACGGACACCGGGTTGTCGTACCGGGCGGCCAGGTTGGCGGTCATGATCTGGGTCAGGTCGCCGAACTCGGCGACCAGGATGAGCATGAAGCCTGCCCCGGAGACCTTCCAGAAGGACTGGTCGGCAGGTGGCTTGACCTCCTCGTCCCCGTCGTCCTTCTTCCAGAGCAGCATGGCGGCGCCCGCGAGGAAGAGGACGCCGACGACTGCCTGCACGAGCCGGTGCGGGAGCAGGCTGAGCACGCTGCCCGCGGCGATGGCGAGGGCGACGTGTACGGCGAATGCGGCGGCGACGCCCGCGAAGACGTACGAGGCGCGGTAGCGGGTGCCGAGCATCAGGCCGGCGAGGGCCGTCTTGTCGGGGAGTTCGGCGAGGAAGACGACGCCGAAGGCGATCGCCGTGACGCTGAAGCTGAACACGGGGTGGAACCTCAATCGGTCGGGCAGGGCGCCATCGGTACCGAGAGACCTGGACTGCATTACGCGCGTACATCCGTACGCCTGTCGGGGGTCGCTTCGGCTCGGCGGCGCCCTGGCTTGCGTATGCGCGCAGGAAAGCGCGCGCACGCAGGGACAGGACACTGCGGCCGAAGGTCTCGCTGGCCTGCCGCTGTCCGCGGCCTGCCTCCGGGCGCCGGCTGGGGTGACCCAGCAGTATGTCGACGGTCCGGCGAAGAGCTACTCCCCTTCTGCTGCACCCAGGGTACGGGACGCCGGCAGGTGTCCGGAATAGGTCCTTGGTCCCGCTCCATCCGGTGACGGGTCGGGCATTTCGGCGGAACCTCAACTTCCGCTTGAAAGAAGGGCGTTGCCCGACTTGATCTGACGTGCACATGTCGCCACGCTGTCACCCGGCGCCCATCCCCTCGAAACCCGGCGCCGCAAGCATGGCCGCGCCCCGCCGGGGCCGCACGGTCACACCCCCCGCACCAAGGGAGCCCCTCATGGCACTCATACCCACCGTCTACGCGCGTCGAATTGGCGTGTTCGCATCAGCCGTAGCCCTCGCTTCCCTCACCTCCCTCGTCAACGCCCCCGCCGCCCAGGCCGCCCCGCCCACCCCCATCAGCGCCTCGGCCGCCCGCTCGTACCTGGCGACCGTCACGCCGCGCGCGGAGGGCTCCAGCAGCGGCTACAGCCGCGACCTCTTCCCGCACTGGAGCACCGTCTCCGGCAGCTGCAACACCCGCGAGACCGTCCTCAAGCGCGACGGCGTGAACGTCGTCCAGGACTCCTCCTGCGCGGCCGTGAGCGGCAGCTGGTACTCCGAGTACGACGGCGCCACCTGGACCGCCGCCGCCGACCTCGACATCGACCACGTCGTGGCACTCTCCGAGGCCTGGCGTTCCGGTGCCAGCTCCTGGACCACCTCCAAGCGCCAGCAGTTCGCCAACGACCTCACCCGCCCGCAGCTCATCGCGGTCACCGACAACGTCAACCAGGCCAAGGGCGACCTCGACCCCGCCGAGTGGATGCCGTCGCGCACCTCCTACCGCTGCACGTACGCGCGGATGTGGGTTCACGTGAAGCAGTACTGGGGCCTGAGCATGGACTCCGCGGAGAAGACCGCCCTGGTGAACGTCCTCAACGGCTGCTGATCCAGGCGCGGACAGCCACCGGTCCAGGCGCTCGAGGGCAGCCGGTCCTGACACCCGACGGCTGCCGGTCCGGGCACCCGACGACTGCCGGTGCGGGCGCCCCACGACTGCCGGTCCGAACGCCCGACGACTGCCAGCCCGAACGCTCCACGGCTGCCGGTCCGAGCGGCCGGTCTTTTCCCCCGCCAGGGGGAGGCGTGGCTCCCCCTCCCCGTCGTACCGTGATCAAAGGGGCTACGGAGGAGGGGGAGTCACATGGCCGGACTGCGTCTGGGACCGCTGCTGCGCCACGTCGACTGGGACACGGGCAGGTCCGCCACCATATGGGTCGAGGCGGACCGCCCGTGCACGGCCGAGGTGCGGTGCGCCGACGGGGCCGGCGGCCGTGAGCGCACCTTCCAGATCGCCGGGCATCACTACGCGCTGGTTCCGGTGACCGGGCTGACGCCCGGGACGGCGACGGAGTACGAGGTGCTGCTCGACGGGCTGCGCGTGTGGCCGCTGGAGGACAGCGGTTTCCCGCCGAGCACGATCACCGCCCCGGCCGGGGCGGGGCGTGATCCCGGGCTGCGCATCACGTTCGGCTCCTGTCGGCAGGCCGCCCCGCCGGCCGGGAGGCACGGGCCGCACGGGGCGGACGCGCTCGACACGCTCGCGGCTCGGCTGGCCGCCGAGCCGGAGGCGGTGCGCCCGGACCTCCTGCTGCTGCTCGGGGACCAGGTGTATGCCGACGCGCTGTCGCACGAGACCCGGAAGTGGCTGGCGGCCCGGCGGGACCTGCGGGAGCCGCCCGGCGCCCAGGTCGCGGACTACGAGGAGTACACGCGGCTCTATTACGAGTCCTGGCTCGACCCGGAGATCCGCTGGCTGCTGTCGACCGTGCCGAGCCTGCACATATTCGACGACCACGACGTCATAGACGACTGGAACACCAGCGCGGCTTGGCTGGCAGAGATGCGGGCGACCCCGTGGTGGCAGGAGCGGGTGGTCAGCGGGCTGATGTCGTACTGGGTGTACCAGCACCTGGGCAACCTTTCGGCCGCCGAGCTGGCGGCCGACGGGCTGTACGAGGCGGTACGGCAGACCCCCGACGGCACGGATCTGCTGCGCTCCTTCGCGTCGGCGGCCGATGCCGATCCGGCGACGGTGCGCTGGAGCTACCGGCGCGACTTCGGCCGGACCCGGCTGCTGATGGTGGACACCCGGGCCGCGCGGGTGCTGGCCGAGGACGGGCGGGCGATGCTCGACCCGGCGGAGCAGGGGTGGCTGCGAGAGAACGCGCTCGCGGCGCACGGAGGATACGACCACCTGCTGATCGGGTCCTCGCTGCCGTGGCTGATGCCGCCGCTGATCCATGACGCGGAGACGTGGAATGCCGCGCTGTGCCGCGGGGAGCGGGGGCCGCGGTGGGCGCGGATCGGGGAGAACCTGCGCCGGCGCAGCGATCTGGAGCACTGGGCGGCGTTCCCGGCCTCGTTCGCGGCGCTGAGTGATCTCATCGAGGAGGTGGGGACGGGGCCGCGGGCTCCGGCGACGGTGTGCGTGCTGTCGGGGGACGTGCACCACGCGTATGTGGCCGAGCCGCGCATACCCAGTACGGCGCGGGTGTTCCAGTTGACGTGCTCGCCGGTGCACAACTCCATCCACACGGCGGTGAGGCTGGGCTTCCGGCTGGGCTGGTCGCGGGTGGGGCGGTGGCTGGGGCGCGGTTTCTCGCGGCACGGGCGCACGGGGCGGCCGCCGTTGAGCTGGCGGCGTACGGGCGGGCCGTGGTTCGGGAACCAGTTGATGACGCTGGCGCTGGCGGGCCGGTCGGCCCGGCTGCGGCTGGACCAGGCGCGCAAGGGCGGCAGGGGGCGGGAAGGTGCCCGGCTGGTGACGGTGTGGGACCGGGAGCTGGCCGGGGCGGAGTAGGGTGCGGGCCTGGCCTCTGGTGTGCGCGGATACGGAATCCGGTGTGGCGTCGGGGGGCTGACGCGCAGGGGGGTGCGGGGGCGCCCCGGGCATCCGGTGGGCGAACGCCGGGCGTACGCTGTATGGCTGTCAAGCCGCTCCTGCCGCTCCCCCGCGACGTCGCGGCGCTTCATGCCGCTGCACGTCAACCGGACTGGGGAGTCCCGCTTTGTTTGAGACTCTGGGGTCGCTGACCGCGAGCCCATGGATCTACGCCGTGGTGGCGGTGTCCGTCGTGCTCGACGTCTTCCTCCCGGTGCTGCCGAGCGGGGTTTTGGTGATCACCGCTGCGGCGGCGGCCGCGGCTGCCGGGGCGGCGGGTCCGGTGGGTCCGGTGGCCGTGCCCGTTCCCGAGCAGGTGCCGGACATCCTGGCGCTGCTCGTGATCGCGACGACCGCCTCGGTGCTCGGTGACATGGCCGCGTACCGGCTGGGCCGGCGGGGTGGTGCCCGGCTGGACCGGGCCATCGCCCGTTCCCGCCGGCTGACGCGGGCGCACGAACGCCTCGGCACGGCTCTGGCCCGGGGCGGCGGCGCCCTGGTCGTGATCGCCCGCTTCGCCCCGGCGGGGCGTTCGGTGGTGTCGCTGGGCGCGGGCAAGACGCACCGCAAGGTGAAGGAGTTCCTGCCCTGGTCGATGCTGGCGGGCATGGCCTGGGCGGGCTACAGCGTGGCCCTGGGCTATTTCGGTACCCAGTGGCTCGGCACGCAGTGGCTCGGGACCGCGGTCTCCATCGTGGCGCTGTTCGCCGCGGGCGCGCTGGCGGCCTTCCTCGTGCGCCGTCCCACGCCGTCGGCGGCGGCGCCGGCGGCATAGGCAGCCGCCCCCGTCCCTCCCCCGGGCGGAGCAGTGCGCTCACCCGTTCACCCGGCCCCGATCGCCGCCCCCGGGTTGGGCTCCTAGCGTCCACAGCACGGTGCGCACCGAATCCGCGTCACATCCGTGCCGTGGCCGCGCCGTTTCGAGGAGCCGAGGAGTTCTCTCCATGCCCGCCAAACCGCCCGCCACACCCCGCGTTCTGCCGCCCGTCACATCCCGCGTCCTGCAGCCCGCCGCACCCCGGGGCCTGCCGTCCGCAGTACGGCGCCGCCTGCCGGCCGTTGCGGCCGTGACCCTCGCGGTGGCCGCCGTCACGCCCGCCGTGACCGCGTACGCCGCTCCCACCGCCACCGTCTCGCCCACCACCGTCGCCCCGGGCGGCCGGGTCGCCCTAAACCTCGCGGGCTGCGGCACCAAGGTCGGCCGGGCCACCTCCAGCGCCTTCGGAGAGGTACGCCTGACCCCGGGGAACCTGGAGGCCACCAATCTCTTCGGCAGTGCCACCGTCTACCGCAACGCCGGCCAGGGCACCCACCGGGTCACCTTCGAGTGCGCCCCCGGCGGTGAGCGCGTCACCGTGTCCCTGCAGGTCACCCCGGGCGCCGCGCGCGGCGGTACGGGCGGCAGCATCGACTCGGTGAGCCCGGGTCAGATCGCAGTGGGCGGCGCCCTCGTCGCGGGGGCGCTCGGCGCCGGGGTGTGGGTCGTGCGGCGCCGCGCGTCCGCCTGACCCCCACCTGATCGAGGCGGCCCCCGCCCGGTTCATGCGGGGGCGGCCTGGCCGCGTACGTGCATCCCGTCGAGGAGCTCGGCGGTGGCCTCGGCGATGGCGTCCACGGCCGCCTCGAACACCTCCCGGTTGTGCGCGGCGGGCACCCGGAAGCCGGACACCTTGCGTACGTACTGCAGCGCGGCGGCGCGGATCTCCTCCTCGGTGGCCTTCTCGGGGATGGCGGGCGGGCGCAGGGTCTTAATGGAGCGGCACATACTCCCACTATCCCGCGGGCCGGGCTGCCCGGACCAGGGCCGCTGCGGGGCCTGGCCGGCCGGGCGTCGCGTCCTAATACCCCCAGCGCGGCTGACCGCCGTCGTCGCGGCAGTGGATGATGCGCCCGTTCGCGGCGTGCGTGGACCGGCCGACGTCGGCTTTGCGGCAGTACTGGCCCGCGCTGTAGCAGTTCCCGGCGTTGGAGACGATCTCGCACTCCGCGGCAGCGGGCTCGGTCGGCGCCTTCGTGGGGGCCTTGGTGGTCGGCTTGGGCGCGGGCCGGGTGGCGGCCGGGGCCGCCGGGGCGGCGCTGGGCGCCTTCTGGTCGGCCGTCGGCGTCGGCGCGGCGGACGGCGTCGGGGAGGGTGTGGGCGTCGGGGTCGGCGTGGGTACCGGTGCGGCGGTGGTCGGCGCCGCAGAGGTGACCGGCGGCGGCGCCGAAACGGCGGGTCCCCCACCCCCGGCCGGCCCGCACGCGACGGCCACACCGGCCACCACGAACGCGACCAACGCCCGCCGCGCGGCGCCTTCGACCCGTCTGCGGCTGCCTCTCCGGCCCTCACCCATGTCGCTGTTCATCGCTACCCCCACCCAGAAGCCGTTCACGGTTCAAAGAGAAGGCACATCCTATGAACGCCCTTTCGACTCCGCCGGGTTTCCCCACAATCGCCCGCCCCGACGACTCCCACCAGCCCTGATCCGGGCCCCCTCGGCCTCAGGAGCAACGCCGGTCCGGTCCGCAGCCCCCAGGAAGGGCCGCCGCCGCGCAGGCCAATCACCCACCCGCGGCCGCCGGTTGGCGTTCACGTCGCGGGCCACCCGCGACGCACGGCGCCAACCGACAGGCCCGCTTCAAAACCCCACGCGCAGGCCGGGCTGCCCGCCTCATGCCTCGTCGCGTCCACAGTGGCCGTCGGGCTCCGACCCCATCCGTCGGGTGCCACCGCCAGCGGCTGCCGTCAGCCCCAGCGCTCAGCGCGGCACCATCCCCGCCCGCGCGGGAGGCAGAAGCCCAAAACCTCGTCGGTCATCCAGTCGGGATCATCCCCGCGGCGCGGGGAACAGCAGGCACCCACCCTGGACAACGGCTCGGACTGCGGCTCATCCCCACGGGCGCGGGGGAGCGACGAAGGCCCCCAACCGTGATGGGTTGGGGGCCTTCCCAACGGGTGGGAACGGACGCTTTCGAACCGCCGACATCTGCTTTGTAAGCTCGCCCAGCCCGCGCTAAGGGCCACCAACTGCGGTGATGTGCAGTACCGGCGTCACCGCTCAGAGCTGGCCTCGTCTGTAGTCGTTGATGTCACCTGTGGATGTCAGCCCTTACCGCCATCAGCGGGCGGGTCTACCTGTTCCGCAGCTTCTTCATCTTTGCCTTGGCCTGCCGTATCTTCTCCTGCTCTGCCCCGTAGGCCGACCAGGGCCCCTGGTGCAGGCTGCACCTGGAGGTCCCGCTGACCGCCAGCCTCCTGCACCGCCCGCCGACCTTCGTCCGCGCCCCACACCTCGGCTGTGCCACCGCCATCCACCGTCCCCAGAGATTCGACGTCAGGTCCTACGGATGGTGGCGCGCACACTGACGGCGCGGGAGGCGCATCGAGCGCGGACAGATGCACACCCCGCACACAGCTCCGGAGGCCCCCGATGGCTCGTTCGTTTCCGCAGGTCAGAGCGCATGAGATGCTGCCCCTTGCCTGATCGGTCCACGAATAGGCCACCAGGCCATCGTGATCCTGTGCCGGAGCAAGTGGCGCGTGTTGCAGGTGGCGCAAGGCGCGAAAGCACGTACCGACCACTCGCCCTACACCTCTCGCGCAAGGATTGGTTACGCCTGCTCACCCACTGTCGAGGGGTTCTAGGCGTGACGAACCCACCAACGCACGCACTCCTGTCCGGCGAACGGGGTCTGCCGAAAGGGTGCTCACCGGGAGAGGCCTCCGGCGCGGGTCCAGTCGCCACCAGCACTATTTCCGCAGGTCAGATGCTATTCGGGGCCGAGCGCACACCTCTATGCGGCCGCGCCGTGGCGACGCAGATGGATTGACCGGGTAGCGTCCTGGGAGCCATACTTTCCCGTAACCTTCCCAAGGAGAGGCCTTCAGTGACCCCGTCGCCACTGGTTCTTCCGAAGCCATCAACGACTCAGCTCAAGGACGCCCCCCTCCAGCTGGTGGTGTGCCAGGTGCGCCACGATCGCGTGGCTGGCCCGCGGCATGGGGATCAGGTGCTGGCGATCCGAGACGCACTCACGACTTCGATGGGTGAGGAGCTTGGCCTGGAGCAGCTGGCACAGCAGGAAGTGGCATTCGAGTTCAGCCCTTCTGGCGTTTCACCGCTCCCCAACAGTGGCCCATCAAATGGCTGGAGACTTCGTTCCCGCGACGGAAAGTGGCTAGTAGCACTGTTTCCGGATTTCTTCGCCTTGGAGAGTACGGGATACACTTCGTGGTCCGACTTCAAAACTCGCCTTGAGGCGTTGTGTGGCGCGGTTGAACGGATCTTTCAGCCCACGCTGGAGCAGCGACTCGGGTTGCGCTACGTCGACAGCATCAACCATCCTGCCGTAAGTACCCCAAAGCAATGGGCCGGTTACATCGAGGGCTCACTCTTGGGCCCGATCCTTCACCCTCAATTTGGCGACGCCATCTCCGGAGTGCAGCAGGTCATTCACATGCCGGCACCTGATGAAATGCAGGTGCTACTGCGCCATGGAACGCAGCGAGATGATTCGTCGGGGACCTGGCCCTACTTGCTCGATACGGATTGCACCAGAGTCTCTAGCCGCCGGTTCAGCTGCCCTGAAATCGTCAAAGGCGCTGGGGATTTGCATGAACTTGCTCTGCAAGTATTTCAAGCTTCGGTGACGCCTGAATTGATGAGGGTCTTGAAGGGAGAGGGAGGATTTGAGAGCAATTAGCCTTGAGGACATCCTCCGTGATCAGACGCCGATTCTGGGGCAATCTGGAAACGACCCGTCGGGTTCTTCACTGGCGCTGCTCAGCTCGCTCAAGCGAGCGGCGAGGCCTCTCCTCGTTGCAGGGGCCGTGGCTGTCACGGCTTCCCTCCCTACGCCTCCTGCCGAGGTACTCGCTCGCGCGATCAACTCTCGTCTGCCAGTCACGCGCACGGGGCTCTCAAACGAAGTCGAGCCCCTCCTTCCTTTCGCCGCGATTCGGACATCCGCCGCCTTGAGTTCGAACCCCGCCCCAGCTGCTAACGAGCGGAGTGAGAGGAACCGGCGGGCTGCTGAGCGAGCGTTGGCTGCTGTTGTCGACCTAAGTGAATGGCTGAATCTTCCGGAAGAAAAAATCGCCGAACTTTGTGGATTCAATCGTCGCAGTACAACTAACTGGCGAGCCGGCGGTGGCGTCTACGCGAAGACTGTTCGCTCCCTCTTTGAGGCGCATGCGGTCGTCAGAGGAGCTGTAAGCAGCTTTGGCGCTTCCGATGCCTTGCTGTGGCTGAAACAGCCGGGAACCGACCTTTCAGAGTCACGGACTGAGGCGCTGAGGTCAGAGGAAGGTCGGAGGAAGCTCGCATCAGAGCTACAGTCGGTGGCCTTCGCACCCCCGCCCGAAGCCGAGTTGTTGCCGTATGCCGATCCCGCTTCCGAGTTCAGTGCACCTGTAACACCCATGCTATTTGACGACCCGCCGAAGCCTCGGAGGCCACGTCCAGCGTGAACGAGTCAGCAGGCGTCGATGCGGTTCGCGCCACCATCGATCAAGGGCTTCCGGTCAACAAAGAGGAATGGCCGACGGGAACGCTGGAGAATCTTCGAGAGTTTACGCAAGGGTGCCTGATTCAGGATCCCCCATTCTTTTATTTTGCGGATCCGGAAAACCCTGTCTGGATGCGAACCCGCGCATATAGCGGCAGGGGTTATGGGCCTGAAGTGATCGAGGGATCTGGGGCAACGCTCCCCATGTATGGGATCGTCACAACACAGACCTGTGACATCGCAGAGGAAGATGCGCCTCGCCCCAAACGTCCATGGGTTCAAATAAGCCCTGTTTACGACATGTCGGGCTGTCTGGACAACGGACAAAAGAAGCAGCTGCAAAGGTTTGACGGAAACGCTTACTTCCTTCACCTCCCGTCAATCCCCAACGGATTCTGGGTGGCCGATTTCCGCATTGAGGTGCCGGTGGAGAAGGGGTGGCTAGCAGCCAGGACTCCGGTAGACGGATTCCTGGATGAGTCGCTGCAGAGGAAGGTGGGGCAGCGGCTCGCTGCCTTGAGGAGCAGGCCTGCATTTGCTGGTTCATTCGTTTCTGCGGTTCAGGCGCCCTTGGTGGATTCCCTCCGGGCCCTTAAGAAGTCAAACAAGGCCCTTCATACCGAGATCATGGCCAGCGTTCGAGAAATTCGCGTAGGGCTTGACAGTCACTTGGCACCTAAGCAGGCACGCGTAATTCTTCTTACGGAAGACAAGTTGACTGATGCGGTTTGGGAATGGTGGCTGGATTGGTGGGACTCCGCCGCAGAGGAAGCCACCAGGCTCGACTTTACTCTTCTTCCCATGGAGCAAAAGACGACCTCCGAGATGTCAGTCAAGGAATACAAGGAAATGACCGAGCTGCCGACTGACCGTGTTAGCCCCGCAGGCTAGAGGTAGTCCCTTCGGCCCTAAGGCGAGATCCGGCTCGTCGTCATACTTGGCGCCCCCTGCTGTCGTCCCGTCTGCCGTCGACCCACACGGAGTGATAGCAGACCAGGCTTCTGGGGCCCAGGTGGAGCGCCCTGCTGGACGAACGACCTGGGCCCCAGAAGCCTGGTCTGCTATGGCTTGCCTGGGTCGACGGCAGACGGGATGACAGCTCCCCACCCCACCACAAACCGGCCCGCACCCGCACGGCCTGCCCCGGTCATCCCGGAGCCTGAGCGCCCCCCGCCGGAGGCATGTCTTTGAGCGGGTGGTGATGTCGCCTTGGGATCCCGCTGCTCGGCCTCCGACGGCTCGGCATGCGCTCCGCTGGGGCCCGCGTCAGGGGCTGAGCCTGGCAGTGTTGGGCGGAGTCATGGTCTCGCTCGGCACAGGCGCTTGGTGGGTGTGGGCCAGCCTTGTGGGCTCGGGTGCTCAGCCGTACCGCGGTTGTTCCACCATCGAACCCGTGCCGTCTGGCGCGCGGCCGGCGGTCGGGGTGGAGCGGGGCGTAGAGAGGAGCGCAGGCCCGGGCGACGGGCGCGCGCGCCGCGCTGTGCGCGGCGGGTGCCTTGATGGAGTAGGGAAACTCTCACCGCACCGTGATGAGCTGGCGCTCGACATGGCTCCGAACGTGCGGCCCGTTCCCATCCAAGGCGTCCAGCAGTCCGATCGCGTAGACCTCGGACATCCGCTCGGACACCTCCTCGTGCGTGAGCCACTGGACCGCCGTGGTCTCGTCGGACGTGCGCTCGGTGCCCCCGGAGGGCTTGCACCGGAACACCAGGGCGACGACGCCGTGCCCACCCCGTCGGCCATGCTCGCCGAGTGCTGCCGTACTGGCTGGAGAACATCGTTCGCCCGCACCGCAAGCGCACGACCTTCGCAAGTACGAGACCCATGTCCGTCTTTACCTGGTGCCGTTGCTGGGGAAGAAGCGGCTGGAGTCGCTGAGCGTCGCCGACGTGCGGCGGGCCCTTGTGCAGCTGCAGAAGCAGACCAGCGCGGCAACCGCCAAGGAGTCGCACCGGGTGCTGCGGACCGCCGTTGCCGCCGCCTGCCGGGAAGAGCTCGTCAGCCGGAACGTGGTTTCGCTCGTCGAGCCGCCCAATGTGCAGGTTCGGGATGTGTCGCCGTGGGAGCTGGAAGAGACCCGCGACTTTTGGCCCCCGCCCGCAAGGATCCGCTGTACCCCGCCTTCGTCCTCGCCATCGCCCTCGGTCTGCGGCGGGGTGAGCTGGTCGGACTGCGGTGGGAGAACGTCGACCTGGAGAAGCGGGAGATCCGGGTGCGGAGTCAGCGGCAGCGTGTTCGTGGTGAGGGCTATAGAGGACGACCCCCAAAGGACGCCGCCGCCGACAAGACCCTGCCGCTGCCAGGAATTTGCGTCGCTCCCCTGCGCTGGCAGCGGATGAAGCAGGCCGCCATGAGGGAGGCCGCCGGGGAGAAGTGGGAGGAGACCGGCTGCGTGTTCACCACCCGGGCCGGACCGCCGATCGAGCCGCGGAACGTCTACCGGTCCTTCACCCGCGTGGCCAAGGACGCCGGGATCCGGGTTGTCCGGCTGCACGACGCGCGGCACGGGACCGCGACGCTGCTGACCGCCGCCGGCGTCCCGCCTCGGGTGGTGGTGGAGATCCTCGGGCACTCGCAGATGGCCGTCACCATGAACGTCTACGCGCACGTCGTGCAGGACACGCAGCGCGCGGCGGTCGGGCACATGGACCGGCTGCTGAAGACCCGGCGCGGCCGTTCCTGACCGCTCCCGTTGAGGTCGGATGCAGATGCCAAAGGCCCCCAACCATGATCGGTTGGGGGCCTTTTGACTGGTGGGCGCGGACGGTTTCGAACCGCCGACATCTGCTTTGTAAGAGCAGCGCTCTACCCCTGAGCTACGCACCCGTGGACGAGTGGACAGCCTACATGGCGGGCACACCCCCCACGCAAACCCGATCCCTTGGGGGAGAATGGTCCGGGGCATTGCGGACGCGGTACGGGAGAGGGATTGTGACAACGGCATCCCGGCGGTGGTTCGGTGGGCGGGACGAGAGTCGGCGGGCCGATGCGCAGGCGGCGAAGGATGCTGCCGCCGCGGCGTTCTACGAGCTGGACAGTGCGCAGCGGGATCTGCGGATCTCGATCGAGACGATCGCCGCCGCGGACGGTTCGCCGGCCGGGCGGCAGGCGAGCGAGGGGTTCGCCGCGCTCGGGCAGCGGATCGACCAGGTCAGCCATGTGTACATCGAGGCCGTGGACGCGCACGATCTGGACCGGGTCGACCTGGAAGCGTCCGCCGCGTCCCGGGCGCGGGAGGAGCTGACCCGGGCGCGCGACGAGTTGGTACGGGTCAAGGCGGAGCTGGACCGGTTCGCGCAGGGGTTGCAGCCGCTGCTGGACAAGGCCGAGACCCAGTTGGCCCGGGTCGCGCCGGCGCGGGAGCGGGCGAAGGCCGCGCTGCTGGCTGCGAGCGATGCGCTGGATGCCGTACGGGCCAAGGGGATGCGGGCCGATGACCTGGCCGCGCGGCTGGCGGCGCTGGCGCCGGAGCTGACCAAGTTGAACGAGGGCGCGGGTCGGCACGGGGTGCAGGAGACCGTGCAGCGCGCCGACCGGATCCTGCGGGACGCGGAGGGCGTGCGGGCGGAGGCGGAGCGGCTGCCGGAACGGGCCGCGGAGATCGACCGGCGGCTGGTGAGCCTGCGGACGCGGGCCCAGGCGTTGCGCAACCGGGCGGACCGGGTGGATCCGGTGCTCAGCGAGTTGCGCCGGCGGTTCAGCGCGGCCTGCTGGCAGGACCTGCAGCACGTGCCGGACCAGGCGGTACGCGATGTGGCGCAGGCCGAGGAGCGGCTGGGGGAAGCGTCCCGGGCCCGGGCCGAGCAGCGCTGGGCCGATGTGGCCGTGCTGATCGACGCGGTGCGGGAAGCGCTGGAGGCGACCGACGAGGCGGTGTCGGCGGCGCAGGACAGGCTGACGCGGCTGGAGGCGGTGGCCAGGAACCCGCAGGAGGAGGTGGACCGGACCCGGTTCGCGATCCGGGACGCGCAGCGGCTGGCGATGGCGGGCCGCAGCGTGCCCGATCCGCGGCACGCGCGGCCGCTGGACGAGTCGGTGGCCCGGGTGGAGCGGGCATTGGCGGGGCTGGAGGGGCGGCATCCGGACTACTGGGCGTTCCTGCTGGAGATGCAGGACGTACGGGAGGCCGTGAACCGCGTGGTCCAGGGGATCCGGGCGGAGCGCGGGCACGGCTGACCGGCGGAGCGCGAGCACCGCTGACCGGCGGAGCGCGAGCACCGCTGACCGGCGGAGCGCGAGCACCGCTGACCGGTGGAGCGCGGGCACCGCTGACCGGTGGAGCGCGGGCACCGCTGACCGGCCGGGCTGGGCCGCGGCGGGCCGGCCCACCGGGCCGGTCCGAGCCGCCCCCGGCCCGGACGAGCCGCCTCCCTCCCCCCGGCCGGGTTGTCCGTGGGCGGGCATCGGCGGATGCTGGAGGTGCGCGGAACGGAGCAGAGGAGGGCGGTATGGCTGCCCATACGTCTCACACTTCCCGCAGGTCCCGGCGGACCCCGGCACCGCACGGGTCCGACGCGCCGCACGGGTCCGAGTCGCCGCACGGGTCCTACGCGCCGCACGCCCTCTACGGGTGCACCGAGCCCCATGAGTCCTATGCACCGTACGTACCCCACGAGCCCTACGCGTCGCACGCCCCCGAGGTCCCCCACGGGAGGCTGCGGCGCGTCCTGCATCCCGTCAACGCCCGGCTCGACGAGCACCTGCCCGCCGACCACAAGCTCAGCAAGGTCTACCGGGTCGGCGCCGGTCTGACCGGGTTGCTGCTGGTCGTCTTCGGCATCCTGGGGCTCATCGACCGGATCGGGTTCTTCGACACCGGCGGGGACACGGTGCTCGCTCTGAACACCAACGGCGCGCTGAGCGTCCTGTCCATCTGCATCGGTTCGCTGTTGTTCATCGGGATGGTGATCGGCGGGACGTTCGCCTCCACCCTGAACATCGTGCTGGGCCTGCTGTTCATCGCGAGCGGGTTCGTGAACCTCGCGCTGCTCGACACCGGGCTCAACTTCCTGGCCTTCAAGATCCCCAACGTGCTGTTCAGCTTCGTCGTCGGCGTGATGCTGATGTGGTTCGGGATGTACGGGCGGGTGGGCAGTGCCCTGCCGCACGACAATCCGTACTGGCGGGCCCGCCACCCCGAGCAGGCCGCCCGGGAGGACCGGGCGCACCGCGCGTACCGGGGGCCCGCACCGGGTCGCCCGTAGCCCTGGCGGCCACCGGCGCTTAGCCTTGTCCGCATGCCTCGATACGAGTACCGCTGCCGGACCTGCGACGACACCTTCGAGCTGAGCCGGCCGATGGCCGAGTCCTCCGCGCCCGCCGACTGCCCCGCAGGTCACGCCGACACCGTCAAGCTGCTGTCCGCCGTCGCCGTCGGCGGCGGGGCGAGCAGTGCCCCCGCGCCCGCTCGTGCCATGGGCGGCGGGGGCTGCTGCGGTGGTGGCGGCTGCGGCTGAACCGGAAGCGGGCGGCGGCCGGAAGGCCGCTGGGCGGCCGGGGACCGGGCGGCGCAGCGGCCGGAAGGCCGCCGGGCGGCCGGGGACCGGGCGGCGCAGCGGCCGGAAGGCCGCCGGGCGGCCGGGGACCGGGCGGCGCTACCGCTTGCGGGACAGCGTGAGGCCGTCCGAGATCGCCAGCAGGACGGACTCCATGCGGGTGTCCGCCGAGACGTGGTCGTTGAACGCGCGGACACCGGCCGCCGAGCCGGTGGCCGACTCGTCCAGCACCGAGCCGTGGAAGAGCGTGTTGTCCGTGACGATCAGGCCGCCCGGGCGCAGTCTCGGCACGAGCTCCTCCCAGTACGCGATCTGGCTCTCCTTGTCGGCGTCCACGTAGGCCATGTCGATGTGCGGCTCCGCGGGCATGGCCCGCAGGGTGTCCAGTGCCGGTGCGATCCGCAGGTCGATGCGGTCCGCGACGCCCGCCGCCTTCCAGGCCTCCCTGCCGTACGCCGTCCACTCCTCGGAGACGTCACAGGTGATGATGCGGCCGTCGGCGGGTAGTGCCTGGGCCATCGACAGGGCCGAGAAGCCCGTGAAGGTGCCCACCTCGACGATGAGGCGGGCGCCCGTCAGCCGGACCAGGAAGGCCAGCAGCGGCCCCTGCTCCTCCGCCGACTGCATCCCGGCGACGTCCGGGAACGTGGCGTAGGTCGTCTCCACCAGCCCCCGCTGGACCGGGTCCAGCGGGGGGTTGTGGGCGAGCATGTACCGGTAGAGCTCGTCAGTGATCTTGGTGCTGTTGCCCTTGGTCATACGGTCAGTCTCGCAACGGTCCGTCCGTCCGTCCGGCTGCTCGGGCCAATTCGCGGACGATTTCCTCTCCCGCGAGCACGCCCGCCGTGGTCAGGGCCGTCACGTGCGGGGCGTGCCAGTGCGCGTCGGCCAGCTCTCCGTGCCCCGGGCGCCACGCGGCGTCCGCCGCGAGCAGCAGGTCGGCGTCCAGGAGCGAGTCGCCGGCGGCCAGGGTCCTGGTGGCGCCCGTGCGGCGAGCCACCTCGTGCATCGCCGCGCTCTTGGTCAGCGGACGCGGCACGGCGTAGATCTTGCGGCCCTGGAGGGACACCGCCCAGCCGCGCGCCTGCGCCCACTCGGCCAGGGCCTTGACCCACTCGTCGGGGACGAGGACGCGTTCCACGACGAGGTACGCGAACAGTTCCTCCGCCACGCGCGCCTTGCGCAGCCACGCGGGGTCGGCCGTCGCCAGCAGGTGGGCGTGGACCTCCTCCAGCGGGGCGCACTCCTGCGCCAGGCGGGCCGCGACCTGGCGCCGCCAGTCCCGGTCGGGCACCCCGTCGACCAGCAGCTGGCCGCCGTTGGCGCAGATCGCGTACGGGGCGGGGCGGCCGGGGAAGCGGATGCGCTGGTACTGCTTGCGGGTCCGCGTCGTCGTCGGGACGAAGACCACGGACGGGTCGGCCGTCAGCTCCGCCAGCAGTTCCGCCGCCGTCTCCGTCATGTAGGACAGCGGCTTGCTCTCGTGGACCTCGACGCACAGCAGCCGGGGGGCCACCGGGTCGGGCATCGTCAGGCCGAGGGCCGCCGTCGAGTAGATGAGCGTACGGTCGAGATCACTGGCTACCAGGACAGTCACTTCGAGGCCACAGCCTTTCCGTCGGCGCCCGTGGCGCCGCGCGTGAATCGGGGGTGGATGAGTCCGACGCAGGTGTAGGGCAGCCCGTCGACCTCCTCCACCGGGACCCCGCGCTGCTCGGCGAGCAGCCGTACGTGGTCCAGGTCGGCGCCCGCGCCGCGCTGGGCGAGGATCTTCCACGGCACCCGGCGCAGCAGTACGCGGGTGGTCTCGCCGACTCCGGGCTTGACCAGGTTCACGTCGTGGATGCCGTACTCCTCGCTGATCCGCTCGACGGCCGCCCAGCCCTCCCAGGTCGGGGTGCGGTCCGCGGCGAGGAGTTCCTTGACCTGCTCGCCGACGGCGTCGGCCACCTCGTCGAAGTGGGCGGCGACCGTGTCGACGAACGCCGAGGACACGTCCGCGCCGGCCAGCTCGCGGTAGAACTTCGCGCCGTGGAAGTCTGCGGGCCCGACCAGGTCGGACCTCAGGACCGTACGCGATATGAGGCCGGAGACGGTGGAGTTGAGGCAGGCGGAGGGGATCAGGAAGTCCTCGCGGGTGCCGTAGGTCTGCACGCAGGAGCCGGGGTCGGCGAGGACCACGATCTCCGGGTTGAAGCCGGGGTATGCGGCGAGGGCGGCCGTCAGTTCGCGGGTGATGGCGCCCTTGCCCGTCCAGCCGTCGACGAAGACGACGTCCGCCGGGTCGTGCCGGGCGGCGAGCCAGCGCACGGCGTTGGCGTCGATGCCGCGGCCGCGCACGATGGAGACGGCGTAGTGCGGCAGGTCCAGGCCGTGGCGGGCCTGGGCCCAGCGGCGCATCAGCACGCCGACGGGGGTGCCGGCGCGGGCCAGGGACACCAGCACCGGGGAGGGCGAGCGCTCGGCGAGGACGGTCTCGGTGACGGTGCCGACGGCGCGGGCGATGCGGGCCGCCGAGGCGGTCAGGGCGTTCTGGTACAGCTCCTGGTACTGGGGGGACGGCTGGTACTCGACGGGCAGGGACTCGGCATAGTGCGCGCCGCCCGCCTGGATCGCCTCCTCGCGCTCTTCGGTCGGTGCCTCGAGCTGGAC
This sequence comes from Streptomyces sp. NPDC048349, assembly GCF_040651925.1. Lineage (NCBI taxonomy): Bacteria > Bacillati > Actinomycetota > Actinomycetes > Kitasatosporales > Streptomycetaceae > Streptomyces > Streptomyces sp. NPDC048349. Next base: position 18,758 of record NZ_JBEZLA010000064.1, read on the forward strand.
GTCGGAGAAGTCCTGGAGCAGCCAGCCGACGTCCTCGGCGGCGTACGAGGAGAAGGCGGGCCCGCGCAGCGGCTCGGGCGCGGACGGGAGCAGCGGCTCGAGCGCGGGCCGGGCCACGGGCTCGTTCACGGCGTCGAGCGCGGGCGCGTGCGGGGTCGGCTCGGTCATGATCGGCTTCTGCTCCTGCCGGTCGGGTACGTAGGAGGGTACGGCGGCCAGCAGGACCCGGCCGGTGTGCGGGGCGAGGCTCGCGAGCAGTCCGGCGTACAGCTCGGGGGTGTCGCCGGCCGAGTCGACCACGGCGACGACCGCGTCGAAGCCGGCGCCCGCGACGTTGTAGGCGTACCGGTCGCCCGGGCCGTCGGCCGGCGCGTCGTGGGCGGGGAAGACGAGGCGCGTGCGGATGGCGTAGCCCGGGTCGTCGACGGCGAGCACGGGCGAGCGGGTGGTGGTGGAGAAGCGGACCTCGCGGGCCGCGCCCGCCTCTTCCAAGGCCTTCGCGAGACGGAGGGGGGCGTACATCAGCTCTTCGTTGCCGAGGACGAGGACGCGGCCGGGGTCGTCGCCGAGCGCAGCGCCGAGCCGGGCGGCCATCTCGGGCAGGGCCTCGTCCAGGGCCTTGCGGTGGGCGGGCGTGAACCCGTGGCGGCCGCCGTCGGGCACGGCGGGCGGCCAGGCCAGGTCCACGCGCGTGACCGGCTGCCGGCCGTCTGCGGGGGCCCCGGCCGGGCCTGTGGCCGTCCGGGTCTCGTACTCCTCCACCAGTGCCTGGCCCTTGGCCAGGACGCCCTCCGGGAGGGTGACCGTGCCGGAGGCCAGGGCTATGAGGTCGACGCGGGCGCCGATCTCGGCGGCGAAGGCGGCGAGGCGGTCGCGATCGGCCGGGGAGCGCATGTCGACGAGGGCGACGACCACGTAGTGCGTGCGGGGATGGCGGCCGTGCAGGTCGCGGATGGTGTTCAGGACCGTGTTGCCGGTGGAGAACTCGTCGTCGACCAGGACCAGCGGCCCGCTGCCCGCGAGCAGCTCGGGGTCCTCGGGCAGCAGCAGGTGCGAGGTGGCGTGCGAGTGCGCCTCCTCGAAACCGCCGGCGGGCTCCACGCCCGGTACGGGCCGGCGGGTGGAGTGCAGGTAGGGGGCGGCGCCGAGGCCGTCGGCGACGCAGTGGCCGAGCCCGGTGGCCGTCTCGGCGTAGCCGAGGACGACGGCCGCGGCGGCGCCGTCCGGGCCGAGCAGCGCCCGGACCCGCTCGCCGAGCCCGTAGCCGGCGGCGTAGACGATCGCCGGGGACTGCGGGACGTGTTTGCCCAGGACCTGCGAGACCAGCAGGTGCGCCCGTTTGGGGTTGCGCCGCAGCGCGAGCCCGAGCAGCTCGGCGAGCCGCGGGGAATCCGGCGCACCGGTCTCCTCCAGGCTGACGCCCAGCCTCCGCGCGACCCAGGTTCCCGACCACACCGCTTCGATCGTCTTGCCTTTCCTCGTCGTCGACGCCGTCACCAGGGGGTTCAGACCTGGAGTCCGGCCGTGAGCAGGTCGACGAAGCCGACCTCCTCCTTGGCCACACCGAAGACCTCGGCGCGCTGAATGGTGCGCTCGGCCCAGGCCCGGTGGGGCTTCACCTCGTTCATTTTGTTCGTATAAGCGGATCGCATGACTCCGCCGCCGCCGCGCTCGGGGCGCAGGATGTCCTGCGCGTCGCAGAACTCCTCGTGGGAGACCACGGACAGGGCGTGGACGGGCGTGACGTGGGCGGGGTGGATGCAGGTCTTGCCGAGCAGCCCGTTGGCCCGGTCGAGCTCGATCTCGCGCAGTAGGCCGTCCAGGTCATGTTCGATCAGGGCGGTGCGCAGTTCTTCCACGCCCTCCTCGAGGAAGGGGCTGCGGCGCAGCTGGGGCTTGAAGAGGCGCTGCTGGCTGCGGAAGTACTCCCAGACGGGTCCGGTGACGGTGAAGCCGGTGCCGTCGGCGCGGCTGAGGACGTTGACCACGTCGGCGATCACGCCGGCCACGATCTGGACGTCGTAGGCGGTCATGTCGGGGGTGCGGCGCAGGCCGTAGGCGGAGCAGAAGTCGGTGACGCCGAGCCGCAGGGCCAGGACCCGCTCGCGGTGGCTGTTGACCGTGCGTGAGATGCCGGCGAGCGTCTCGACGCGGGTCTCGAGGTGGAGCAGGTCCGGGGTCTCCAGGACGGGCATGGCGTACAGGCGGGAGTGCCCGCCGACGGCCTCCGCCTCGGCCACGGCCTCGAGGAAGGCGACGCCCGTGCCCTCGTTGAACTTGGGAAGTACGAATCCGGACAGCCGGCCGGCGGAGCCCCCGAGGCGGCGCACCAGGTCGGGGATCTGCTCGGGGGTGCGGACGCGGATGAACAGCAGGGGGAGCTCGTCGGCGTCGGCGTCGAGCTCGCCGAACTGCCGGACGAGGTTCTCCTCGGCTCCGGTGACGTCGCCGTCGCTGATGGAATCCTCCAGGCACAGGACCATGGAGACGACCCCGCGGCCGGCCTGCTTGCGGATGTCGCGGGCCAGCTGGGGGCGGGTGGCGGGGCTGTAGAGGGTGGCGCCGAGGGCTGCGGCGAGGGTGCGGGCGGGCGAGGCTCCGGTGAATTCGGCCGGTTCCTGGTGGAAGAGGTCCTTACGGACGGTGGGCGATACGTGCCCAAAGTGACGCATGTGCTTCCCCCGTACTGCCTCGGCGGCCCAACTGGCGTGGCCGGTAATAGTACGTACGAACCTGAGTCAAGAGTTCCTCAAGCACATGAAGTTCAGGTAACCCTCTTGCACCATGCCCAGCTCTGGCGTTCGAGACAAGGCCCTACGGGGGGCCGCATTGTCCCGGTCCACCCGGGGAGGGCAGGATGACGTGCATGACGCACGCGATGCAGAAGGGCTCGAACATCCCGGTGGCCGCCGCAGCGGTCCGGGCGGTGCTGCGCTGGTCCACCGGCCCCGAGGTGCCCGACGTGGACGCCTCCGCACTGCTCGTGGGCTCCGACGGCCGGGTGCGTTCGGACGAGGACTTCGTCTTCTACAACCAGCCCCGGCACCCCTCGGGGGCCGTCTGGCGGCTGGGCAAGAAGCAGCTCGGCGAGGCGGTCACCGACGCCGTGCAGGCGGACCTGCGGACGGTGACCCCGTCCGTGGACCGGATCCTGGTGGTCGCCTCCGCCGAGGACGTCCCCTTCCAGCGGGTCCGTGACCTGCGGATCCTCCTGTACGACGCCACCGCGGCCGGCGGCGCCGAGCCGCTGGCCTACTTCGACGTGCGGCCCGAGACCGGCGCCGAGACGGCCCTGATCTGCGGGGAGCTCTACCGCCGGGGCGAGGGGTGGAAGTTCCGCGCGCTGGGCGAGGGCTACTCCGACGGGCTGGTGGGGCTCGCCACCGACCACGGGATCTCGGTGGACGAGAACGCCCCCGATGCCGGCGCGGGCGCGGCGGCGGGGATCCCGGCGGCAGGGATCCCGGCGGCCGGACCCACCTCCGAGCAGACGGCCGCCATGGCCCCGCCCACCCAGGCCCCGCCGCCCGTCCAGCCCGCCTACGGGTACCCGCAGCCGGTCTCCCCGGCCCCGGTGCCGGGGCCGGGCGCCGACCCGTCCTTCCGGCTGCCGGTGCAGGGCCCGCAGTTCATCCGCCGCTGACCCGCGGACGCCGCGGACGCCGCCGCGCCCCCCTGCCCCGGACGGCGCGGCGCCCCGGCCGGCCCCCGCACGGGGCTCCGGTCAGGCCTTGGTGCTCTTGTAGCCCCGCCCCCACTGGAGCCCCCAGCCGTACAGCCGGTCCAGCTCGGCCTGGAACCCGTACACGAACTTCACCTCGCGGCGGACGACGAACTCGCCCTTGACGTGCTCGAGGGAGACCACCGCGCAGGACCGGGCCTGCGGGTGCCGCTCCTCCAGGGGGATCTCGATCCGCGGTCCGGTCACCGGGAAGAGCGTGACCATGGCGTGGGTACGGTCGAAGGCCGGGGTCTGGTCGTAGATGTAGACGAAGACCAGCATCCGCTTGATCTCTTCGGCGTGGTCGAGGTTGACGTAGAGGGTCTCCCCGGACGCCGAGCCGAACCGGTCGTCCCCGCTGAGCTTCACGTACGGCGGGTCGTTGATGTCGCCCAGCAGGTTGCCGAGCGGCTGGACAGCACCGCGGGTGCCGTCGGTCAGCTCGTACAGGCAGCCCATGTCGAGGTCGACGTTGACCATGCCCTGGGTGTGCGCCTGCACCATGTCGGGCTTGAACAGCTTGAACGGATGCCGCAGGAGCCGCCCGCCCTGCCCGTAGCTGTTGCCGCCTATGTCCGAGGTGCGCATGCGCCAGGACAGGTTGACGCGCAGATTGCCGTGGACCGCCCCCTGTTTGGTGAGCGACACCGTGGGATGCCGCTTGGTCAGCTCGATCGCGTTCGACGAGGCGCTGCCCGACTGGAACTGCACGGCGCGGCTGCCCATGATCCCGTCGAAGAAGCCCATTCCCCTGCCCCCCTGTTGCCCTGGTCCCGTGGATGCCTACGGAAGCGGGGCGGCCCGCCGGGTCCGTGGACCCCGCAGGCCGCCCCGCCATGGAGCGTTCCGCATTACCGCCGCCGTCATGCCTCGGCGGCGGCGCCCTCCAGTTCCAGGCGCTTGTTGCGGCGCACCGAGGACCAGAAGGACCATGCGATCAGCACGACGCCGACGAGGCCGGTGATGACCTCGTTGATCTCGTACTGGATGGTGACGAGGAGGATCACGGCGAGGGCGCCGATGGCGTAGTGCGCGCCGTGCTCCAGGTAGACGTAGTCGTCGAGGGTGCCCTGGCGGACCAGGTAGACCGTCAGCGACCGGACGTACATGGCACCGATGCCGAGGCCGAGGGCCATGAGCACGATGTCGTTGGTGATGGCGAAGGCGCCGATGACCCCGTCGAAGGAGAACGAGGCGTCGAGGACTTCGAGGTAGAGGAACATGAAGAACGCGGCCTTGCCGGCCATGACGACGGCCGAGACGGGCTTGCCGCTCTTCTTGGCCGCCTCCTCCGCCTCGTGCTCGGCCTCTTCCTCTTCCTCGAGCTTGTTCTCGAAGTAGCCGGAGAGGCCGCCGACGACCATGTAGGTGATCAGGCCCAGGACGCCGGAGATCAGGACGGTCTGCGCCTTGTCCACGTGGGTGCCGCCGTGCTGGTGGGCGTGGGTGGCGAAGGTCATCGAGGTGATGACCAGGATGATCAGCGCGATGCACGCGGACAGCATGTCGATCTTGCCGAGCTTGGCGAGGGGACGCTCCAGCCAGGCGAGCCACTTGATGTCACGGTCCTCGAAGATGAAGTCGAGGAAGATCATCAGCAGGAACATCCCGCCGAAGGCGGCGATGGACGGGTGGGCGTCCGTGACGAGCTGCTGGTACATCTCCTTGTCGGAGAGCGCCAGGTCGACGGCCTCGATGGGCCCGATCTTGGCGCTGATCGCGACGATCACGACGGGGAAGACCAGTCGCATGCCGAAGACCGCGATGAGGACGCCGATGGTGAGGAAGATCTTCTGCCAGAAGGCGTTCATCTTCTTCAGGATTCCGGCGTTGACCACCGCGTTGTCGAAAGACAGCGAGATCTCGAGGATCGACAGGATCGCCACGATCCCGAAGGCCTGCCACCCCCCGTAGAACACCGCTGCGACCAGACCGAGCGCAGTGATTGCGAACGACCAGCCGAAGGTTTTGAGAACCACTGGCACCCCATCGTCTTGTACGGCTTTACGAAACGTTGACCCCGAAGTCTAGAGCGATGCCCCTCAGGCCCGACGCGTACCCCTGCCCCACTGCACGGAACTTCCATTCACCCCCGTACCGGTAGACCTCGCCGAAGATCATCGCCGTCTCGCTGGAGGCGTCCTCGGAGAGGTCGTAGCGGGCCAGTTCCTGGCCGTCGGCCTGGTTGACCACGCGGATGAAGGCGTTGCTGACCTGGCCGAAGCTCTGCCGGCGGCTGTCGGCCTCGTGGATCGAGACCGGGAAGACGATCTTGTCTACGCGGTCCGGCACCTTGGTGAGGTCGATGATGATCGACTCGTCGTCGCCGTCACCCTCGCCGGTGAGGTTGTCGCCCGTGTGCTCGACGGACCCCTCGGGGCTCTTCAGGTTGTTGTAGAAGACGAAGTACTCGTCCCCCAGCACCCGGCCGCTGTTGCACAGCAGCGCGCTGGCGTCGAGGTCGAAGTCCGCGCCCGTGGTCGAGCGCGCGTCCCAGCCGAGGCCGATGAGGACGCGGGTCAGGTTCGGTGCGGCCTTGGAGAGGGAGACGTTGCCCCCCTTGGCGAGTGTGACGCCCATGTTGTGGTCCTCCCCGGACGACGGTGTTGCCTGCGTGACGGTGTGCCGTGCGCCGCGGCCCGGACCGGACCGGCCGTGGGACCGGTCCGTACGGGCCGCAAACCCGGTCCGGCGCCGTACACACAGTGCACGGCGCCGGACGGGTGACTGCTCTGGGCTCAGACGTTGACGCCGAAGTCCTGCGCGATGCCGCGCAGGCCCGAGGCGTAGCCCTGGCCGATGGCGCGGAACTTCCACTCCGCGCCGTTGCGGTACAGCTCGCCGAAGACCATGGCGGTCTCGGTCGAGGCGTCCTCGGAGAGGTCGTAGCGGGCGAGCTCGGTGTTGTCCGCCTGGTTCACCACGCGGATGTACGCGTTGCGGACCTGGCCGAAGCTCTGCTGGCGGCTCTCGGCCTCGTAGATCGAGACCGGGAAGACGATCTTGGCGACATCGCCCGGGACGCCGGCGAGGTTCACCTTGATCGCCTCGTCGTCGCCCTCGCCCTCGCCGGTGGTGTTGTCACCGGTGTGCTCGACGGAGCCGTCGGGGCTCTTGAGGTTGTTGAAGAAGACGAAGTTGGCGTCGCTGGCGACCTTGCCCTGGTCGTTGGTCAGGATCGCGCTGGCGTCGAGGTCGAAGTCGACACCGGTGGTGGTGCGAGCATCCCAGCCCAGACCGACGATGACCGCCGTCAGGTTAGGCGCGGCCTTGGTCAGCGAGACGTTGCCGCCCTTGCTGAGGCTGACTCCCACGGGTCCTCCATTGGGTTCTGTGTGTGGGGCGGTGCCCCGTCGTGCAGGGGGCCCTCCCGGCCGTGGCCGGGGGAGCTACCGGATCAACGTTTCGATCCTAGTGACGGGTTCCCGCCTGTAAGCGGTTTTCGCTCGGAACTGCGGCGACGAGCCCCCTGGGACTCCTCGCGGACTCCTCAGAGGCTGTCGAGCGCCTTGATGTACTCGTTCAGGTCACGTGCGTCGGGCAGTCCGTTGACGACAGTCCAGCGCACGACGCCGTCCTTGTCGATGATGAAGGTGCCGCGGACCGCGCAGCCCTTGTCCTCGTCGAAGACGCCGTACGCGCGGGAGGTCTCCCCGTGCGGCCAGAAGTCCGACAGCAGCGGGTAGTCCAGGCCCTCCTGCTCCCCGAAGACCCGCAGCGTGGGCACGGAGTCGTTGGAGACGGCGAGGAGCTGGACCTCGTCGTTCTGGAAGCGCGGCAGCTGGTCGCGCAGCTCGCACAGCTCGCCGGTGCAGACGCCGGTGAAGGCGAACGGGTAGAAGAGCAGCACCACGGCCTTCTCCCCCCGGAAGTCGGAGAGCCGCACCGTGGCGCCGTGGTTGTCCTTGAGCTCGAAGTCCGGGGCCTTGTCGCCGACCTCGATCGCCATCTCTCGCATCCCTTCGTTCCCGCAATTCCTGGATCGCCCGCAGTGGGCCGTTCGGGTGAGGCACAGCCTAGGCGGGGCGGGGCCGGGAACGCACACACCCCGCCGACCGCGGGGTCGACGGGGTGGACGTGGTGTCCGCTCGGCAGCGGGGGGCGCGGCTTAGCGCTTGGACTTGACGGCCGTCTTGGGCGTCACCAGCTTGGTGGCGGCCCACTCCTTGCCCACGGGAAGACCCTTGGCCAGCGAGAGGCCGGCGGTCTCCGCGGCTTCCTTGATGTCGCTGGCCTCGACGTAGCCGGGGCGGCCCGTCTTGGGGGTCAGCAGCAGGATCAGTGCGCCGTCCTCGATCAGCTCGGTGGCATCGACCAGGGCGTCCGCCAGGTCGCCGTCGTCCTCGCGGAACCACAGCAGCACGGCGTCCGCGACGTCGTCGTAGTCCTCGTCGACGAGATCGCCGACGAGCTCATCAACGACATCACGGAATTCCTGATCGACGTCGTCGTCGTAGCCGATCTCCTGGACCACCTGTTCGGACTGGAAACCCAGCCGGGCGGCCAGGTTCTCCGCGTGGTCCGCGGTCGCGCTCACGGGGTGCCTCCTGCTCATGTTCGGTGAATGTCTTCGGCGGCGCGCGTACGCGCAGCATGGGACGTAGTCCACACGGGCGCGGCGGATCGCGCAAGTACCCGGCCGCCGAGACCGTCGAAACGGTGACGATTGCGGCCGTCTCGCCGCAACTTCCAGCCTCCCCGTGCGGGGCTCTGGTGATTCATCCCACACCATTGCAGCCCATTCGGCATCATCGGCAACACCTCGGGACTTTCCTGCCTGTTTGAGGGACGAACGTCCTTGCGAGTTTTCTCGGTGGGGCGTGACCGGCTTGGGCGTAAGGTTGCGATTTGGCCCGACGCCCTCGGAAGCGCCCGGCCCGACTTCCTGCCGTCTCCAGGGATTACCCAGCGGTAAAGATGACGATTTCGGCCGGGCGTAAGACCATGGGAGGCGGCGAACCCAAGGCACGACTCCCCCGACAGCGAAGGAACAGCGTGGTTTCCGCATCCGATCGCAATCCGATCATCATTGGCGGCCTGCCCAGTCAGGTCCCGGACTTCGATCCGGAGGAGACGCAGGAGTGGCTCGACTCCCTGGACGCGGCGGTCGACGAGCGGGGCCGTGAACGCGCCCGTTACCTGATGCTGCGGCTGATCGAGCGGGCCCGCGAGAAGCGCGTGGCCGTGCCCGAGATGCGCAGCACGGACTACGTCAACACCATCGCCACCAAGGACGAACCGTTCTTCCCCGGCAACGAGGAGATCGAGCGCAAGGTCCTCAACGCCACCCGGTGGAACGCTGCCGTCATGGTCTCGCGCGCCCAGCGCCCGGGCATCGGGGTCGGCGGCCACATCGCGACGTTCGCCTCTTCCGCCTCCCTCTACGACGTGGGCTTCAACCACTTCTTCCGGGGCAAGGACGAGGGTGACGGCGGCGACCAGATCTTCTTCCAGGGCCACGCCTCCCCCGGTATCTACGCGCGCGCCTACCTCCTGGACCGGCTCTCCGAGCAGCAGCTCGACGCGTTCCGGCAGGAGAAGTCGAAGGCCCCGTACGGCCTTTCGAGCTACCCGCACCCGCGGTTGATGCCGGACTTCTGGGAGTTCCCGACCGTGTCGATGGGCCTGGGCCCGCTCGGTGCGATCTACCAGGCCCGGATGAACCGGTACATGGAGGCGCGCGGGATCGCGGACACCTCCAAGTCCCACGTTTGGGCGTATCTCGGCGACGGCGAGATGGACGAGCCGGAGTCGCTCGGCCAGCTGTCGATCGCCGCCCGCGAGGGCCTGGACAACCTGACCTTCGTCGTCAACTGCAACCTGCAGCGCCTCGACGGCCCGGTGCGCGGCAACGGCAAGATCATCCAGGAGCTGGAGTCGCAGTTCCGCGGCGCGGGCTGGAACGTCATCAAGCTGATCTGGGACCGCTCCTGGGACCCGCTGCTGGCCCAGGACCGCGACGGCATCCTGGTCAACAAGATGAACACCACCCCCGACGGGCAGTTCCAGACGTACGCCACCGAGTCGGGTGCGTACATCCGTGAGCACTTCTTCGGGGACGACCAGCGGCTGCGGGCGATGGTCGAGAACATGACCGACTACCAGATCCAGCACCTGGGCCGCGGCGGGCACGACCACAAGAAGGTCTACGCGGCGTACGCGGCGGCCAAGGCCCACAAGGGCCAGCCGACGGTGATCCTGGCGCAGACGGTCAAGGGCTGGACGCTGGGCCCGAACTTCGAGGGCCGCAACGCGACGCACCAGATGAAGAAGCTGACGGTCGACGACCTCAAGCGCTTCCGCGACCGCCTGCACATCCCGATCACGGACCAGCAGCTGGAGAGCGGCGCGCCGCCGTACTACCACCCGGGCCGCAATTCGCCCGAGATCCAGTACATGCACGACCAGCGCAGCTCCCTGGGCGGCTACGTGCCGACCCGAGTGGTGCGCGCCAAGCCGCTGCAGCTGCCCGAGGACAAGACGTACGCGGCCGCCAAGAAGGGCTCGGGCCAGCAGTCGATCGCCACCACGATGGCCTTCGTCCGCATCCTGAAGGACCTGATGCGGGACAAGGAGATCGGCAAGCGCTTCGTGCTGATCGCGCCCGACGAGTACCGCACCTTCGGCATGGACGCGTTCTTCCCGAGCGCCAAGATCTACAACCCGCTGGGGCAGCAGTACGAGGCGGTCGACCGCGAGCTGCTGCTCGCGTACAAGGAGTCGCCGACGGGCCAGATGCTGCACGACGGCATCTCGGAGGCGGGCTGCACGGCCTCGCTGATCGCGGCGGGTTCGGCGTACGCGACGCACGGCGAGCCGCTGATCCCGGTGTACGTCTTCTACTCGATGTTCGGTTTCCAGCGCACGGGTGACCAGTTCTGGCAGATGGCCGACCAGCTGGCGCGCGGTTTCGTGCTGGGTGCGACGGCCGGCCGGACCACCCTGACGGGTGAGGGCCTGCAGCACGCCGACGGTCACTCCCAGCTGCTGGCGTCGACGAACCCGGGCTGTGTCGCGTACGACCCGGCCTACGGCTACGAGATCGCGCACATCGTCCAGGACGGTCTGCGGCGCATGTACGGGCCCGAGGCCGAGGACGTCTTCTACTACCTGACCGTCTACAACGAGCCGATCCAGCACCCGGCCGAGCCGGCGGACGTGGACGTGGACGGGATCCTCAAGGGCATCCACCGGGTGTCGGCGGGCACCTCGGGCACCATCGGGGCGCAGATCATGGCCTCGGGCGTGGCGGTGCCGTGGGCGCTGGAGGCGCAGCGGATCCTCGCGGCCGAGTGGAACGTCCGGGCGGACGTGTGGTCGGCGACCTCCTGGAACGAGCTGCGGCGCGATGCCGTGGAGGTCGAGGAGCACAACCTGCTGCACCCGGAGGAGGAGCAGCGGGTGCCGTACGTGACGCGGAAGCTGTCGGGTGCGGAGGGTCCGTTCGTGGCGGTCTCCGACTGGATGCGGGCGGTGCCGGACCAGATCTCGCGCTGGGTGCCCGGCCCGTACACCTCGCTGGGCGCGGACGGCTTCGGCTTCGCGGACACCCGTGGGGCGGCCCGGCGCTTCTTCCACATCGACGCGCAGTCGGTGGTGCTGGCGACGCTGACGGAGCTGGCCAAGGCGGGTCGGATCGACCGGTCGGTGCTGAAGCAGGCCGTGGACCGGTACCAGCTGCTGGACGTCTCGGCGGCGGACCCGGGTGCGGCGGGCGGCGACGCGTAGGCACCGCGCGGCGGGCGGATGCGGTGGCGGCCGGGCCCGGCCCGCCGCCGACTGACGGCCCGTCCACACGGGGAAGTGAGGCTGCCTCCGGCTTCGGCCGGGGGCGGCTTTGCTTTATGCGTTCCCTACGATGCTCGGCATGAAGGAACCATCCCGCCAGCTGCGCTGGGAGCGGCGGAGCCAGACCCCGCTGCTCGTCCTCGCCGTGGCCTTTGCCGTCGCCTACGCCGTGCCGATCGTCGTCCCCGACGCGAGTGCGCGGGTGCACCGGGCGTGCACGTACGCGGAGTGGGTGGTGTGGGGGGCCTTCGCCGTCGACTACCTGGTGCGGGTGGGGCTCGCGGCGGACCGCCGGCACTTCGTACGGACGCACTGGCTGGACCTGTGCGCCGTGTTGCTGCCGCTGGTACAGCCGCTGCGGCTGCTGCGACTGGTGTCGACGCTGCTGCTGGTGGGCCGGCGGGCGCGGATGGCTCCGCAGGTCCGGCTGACGACCTATGTGGCCGGAGCGGTCGTGGGGCTGCTGATGTTCGGCTCGCTCGCGGTGCTGAGCGTGGAGCGGGACGCCCCGGACGGCAACATCAAGAACCTGGGCGACGCGGTGTGGTGGTCCTTCACCACGATGACGACGGTCGGGTACGGCGACCACTCCCCCACCACCGGCCTGGGCCGGGTGCTGGCCGTCGGGCTGATGCTGTCCGGGATCGCGCTGCTCGGTGTGGTGACGGCGAACATCGCCGCCTGGTTCATCGCCCGTTTCGACCGGGACGACCAGGTGGAGCGGCTCCAGCTGGCGGCCATCCAGGAGCTGCACGCGGAGGTGCGGGCGCTGCGCGCCGAGGTGGCCCGGCTGGGCGGCCCGCAGGCCGGGCAGCCGGGGGCCCCGGCGCCGCGCGAGGCGGTGGCGGGGCACCCGGCCGGCCCTGAGCCGTCCCTTCCCGATCTTGCTCCCCCAGCTGCCGCCGGGAGGCGCCCCCGGACCCGCGCCGCCCGGCAGGCTCCGAAAGAGACGACCTAGCTCTCCCACACCTTGAACGCCCTCACCTGGTAGGGGGACTGGGGCAGCCAGACTCCGTCGCCCGGGTAGGTCTGGAATTCGCCGGTCTCCGCGCACACGGCCGACTGGTAGGTGGTCACCGGGCGTCCGGTGCGGTTGACGAGCGACTGCGCGCTGGTTCCCTCGGGCAGCGCGGTGCAGCTGTTGATGTCCACGGTGCTCAGTTCGTGGGTGTGGCGGGTGCCTTTGAACTCCGGTTTCGCCCAGAGGCACAGCTGGCCGGTGGCGCATGCCCCGGCGGCCGCCCGGCCCGCGGCGTGCGCGGAGCCCGCGGAGCTCGGGATGAGGGCGGTCAGGGCCAGGGCGACGACGGCGAAAGTGGTGCTCCACGTACGCATGACGGGTCAACTCCTTGTGGACGGGCGGCACCCGGACCGTTTCCGGGGCTCCGCTGACACCACGCTGACCTGCGGATACGGGCGGGCGAAAGGGGGCTTGGCCGGGTCCACCCTGATAGGCGACAGCCCTGCCGGAACCGCCCGACGGGCCCTGCGCATCTGCGGAGTTGACGCCTCCGCCAGGCTCTGGCGGGCCCTCCCGGGCGCCGGCGGGCCGGGGGGAGCCGCCCGCCGGCTGTCCCCGAACGAGTTGCCGTCCCTTCACCAACGGCTTAACGGGACGGCCGGTGTAACGGGGGTCACAGGTAGCCTGACCGCCCACTCGGCGTCAGAAAGGAGCCCCGCAGTGAAGACCGACGAGCGGACGGCACCGGCCGCACCGGTGGTGGCGGGACTGCGCGAGCGCAAGAAGCGGCGCACCCGGAGCGCGCTGCTCCAGGCCGCCCTGCTGCTCTTCGTCTCCCAGGGGTACGAGCGCACCACGGTCGACGAGATCACCGACACCGTGCACGTCTCGCAGCGGACCTTCTTCCGCTACTTCGCGAACAAGGAGGAGGTCGCGTTCGCCGTCCAGGACCTGGTCGAGTCCCACTTCTTCGCTGAACTGCAGGCACGGCCGGCCGCCGAGGGCCCGCTCGAGGCGATGCGCGGCGCGGTGCTCTCCACGTGGGACACCCTGGAGGAGGCCCTGTCCGAGGTGGTCCCCGTCGACCTGTACATGCGCAACTACCGGCTGATCGAGTCCACGCCCGCCCTGCTCGCCGTGCACCTGCGCCGCTCCACCGGACTGGAGGAGCGGATCTCCCGGCTGATCGCCGCCCGCGAGGGCCTGGACGTGGACGCCGACCCGCGGCCGCGGATCGCCGCCGCCGCGTTCTGCGGCGTGATGCGGGTCACGGGGCGGCTGTGGGGGCGGGGCGAGGACACCAGCGTGGCCGCGATCCGGCGGATGACCGAGGCGTACCTGGACCAGATCGGCCCGGCCCTGGCCGGGAACTGGCGCCGCCCGCCCGCCGAAGGGCGGGGCCCGGCCGGCTGACCGGTGATCAGCAACCGCCGCTGCGGCCCCACCCGGTCGGCCGTGAGACCCGTCACCCGGCGCGCCCCGGCCGGAACCGGTCTCCTACGCTGGTCCCAGTGAACCTGTCCGGCCTCGCCCTCCCCACCGCTCCCGGCGCCGACCCGCGCCCCGCCGCCCTGCGCACCCTGCTCGCGCTGGCGGTCGTCTTCGTCATGCTCGCGACCACCGGCTGGACGGCCGTGCACCGTCCGGAGGGCGGCACCCCGCTGCGCGCCGCCGCCCTCGCCGCCTGGGCCCAGGCCCGCATCGACGGACGGCCGGTCCCGGCCGCGGACGCCTCCCCGCGGACCGTGGCCCGTTTCTTCGACGGGCTCGACGGCGCCCAGCGGGCCCGGCTCGCCGACGGCTACCCCCTGGTCGTGGGCAACCTCGACGGGGCTCCCGCCGCCACCCGCTACCGGGCCAACCGGCGCGGGCTGGAACAGGCCGGGCAGGTCGAGGAGGCCCGCAGCCGCGACGTGGCCCTGGCCCCGGCCGACCGGCTCACGGCCACCCGCCGCTCCCACCGCTTCGCCTCGCTCGCCGAGCCCGGCCGGCAGATCCTCGCCTTCGACCCCACCGGCGGCGGCCTGGTCGCCGAGGTCTTCGGCGACCTCGACGACGCCCGCCGGGTCTCGGTCGTCGTCCCCGGCGTCGACACCGACGCGATCACCTTCGAGCGCACGCAGCGCCGGTTCACCGCCCCGGTCGGCATGGCCCGGTCCCTGTACGACGCGCAGCGGGAGACCGCCCCGGACGGCCGGACGGCGGTCATCGCCTGGGCCGGGTACGACGCGCCCACCGGGGTCGGCATGGACGCCGCCACCGGCCGGATGGCCTTCGACGGGGCCGTCCGGCTGAAGTCGCTGACCACCTCGCTGCCGGGGAACTCCACCGTGGCGCTGTTCTGCCACAGCTACGGGTCGGTGGTGTGCGGGGTCGCCGCGCACGAGCTGCCGGACCGGGTGACGGACGTGGTGGTGGCGGGCAGCCCCGGGATGCGCGCCGCGAACGTCGCCGGTCTGCGCACCTCGGCCCGGGTCTGGGCCACGCGGGACGAGGGCGACTGGATCGCGGACGTGCCGCACCTGGAGGTCGGCGGGCTGGGGCACGGAGCCGACCCGGTGTCCCCGGAGTTCGGCGCGCGGCTGCTGTCCTCGGCGACGGCCAAGGCCCACACCGGCTATTTCGAGCCAGGTACCGACTCGGTGGACAACTTCGCCAAAATCGGAACCGGCGCATTCGGTTCCGTTGTCTGCGCGACCGGGGACGACTCCTGCCGGGACGGTATGTCCGGCGCGGAGAGCGACTGACACGCGTAGAAGCCCGAAAAGTGGCCCTCGCACCAGGGGGGACGCGTGAGGGCCCCTCCCTTTACCATGTGGCGCATGGGTGACGTACTGGCCGGAAACCATGCCGTCTGGGAGTTCGACTCGGACTCGGTGCTCATCCGCTTCGCACGGGGGATACGAACGCCGCGTCAGCCGAGGCTCTTCCATGCACTGGGAGCCCGCCGGATCCCCCTGGAAGCGGTGTCCGCGGTGACGGTGACCGCCGGGAAGCGGGACACGGTCGTGCTGCGCGCCGTGCCGCGGCCGGGCGCTGATCCGCTGGTG
Organism: Streptomyces sp. NPDC048349; assembly: GCF_040651925.1. Taxonomy (NCBI): domain Bacteria; kingdom Bacillati; phylum Actinomycetota; class Actinomycetes; order Kitasatosporales; family Streptomycetaceae; genus Streptomyces; species Streptomyces sp. NPDC048349. Next base: position 34,278 of record NZ_JBEZLA010000064.1, read on the forward strand.
GAGGCCGCCGCCGGGCAGTTGAAGGAGGCCTGCGACCCCTACCGGCTGGTCCTGCCGGGCGAACGGGCCCCGTACGCGGCCGCCTTCGCCGACACCCTGCGCTCCCGGCTCGGCCCGGAGGCCGCCGAGCCCGCCGACCACTTCCTGGTCGGCGTCCCGCAGCCGCCGCTCCAGCTGAAGGCGTACGACGCGCGCGTGGCCTTCGACGGCTCGGCGGTCACCTTCCACTGGTCCCGGACCGGCGCGACCAGCACCAAATGGAAGGCGGGCGACCAGCGTTACCCGCTGGCCGCCCTCTCCGGCGTCGAGTGGGGCTCCCCGGCCGGGCCCGGCGGCCACCTGCGGCTGCTGCTGCGCGAGCCCCCGCCGGCCGGGGCCGACCCGCGCCCGAGCCATGACCTCGCGGCGGCCGTCTTCGCCCTGGGGTGCGGGGCGGTGCACGAGTCGCTGCCGTTCGCCGCGGCCGTCCTCGCCGCCCTGCGGGGGCGCACGCCGGTCGCCGCCGTCCCCTCGCCCCGGCCGTCCGACGAGCGGCTCGAGCACCTGAGCGAGCTCCACTCGGCCGGCCTGCTGACGGACGCGGAGTACGTCACCCTGCGGGACCGGTTCACCGCCGAGCGGCCCTGATCCGGTCCCGCCGCGCCCCGCCCGCCCCGCCCGGCCTGTCCCTCAGGCCCGGCTACGCTTCGCGGGACGCCGAGGTGAACGTCATGTCCGGGTAGCGGTCCCCCGCGACCCGGGAGGCGATCGGCTCCAGCAGCGCCAGCTCCGCCGCCGTCAGCGTGATCCGCGACGCCGCCACGTTCTCCCGCAGCCGGGCCGCCTTGCGGGTGCCCGGGATCGGGACCACGGTCAGCCCGTGCACCTGCGCCCGCTGGTGCACCCAGGCCAGGGCGATCTGCGCCGGGCTCGCGCCGTGCGCCGCGGCGACCTCCCGCACCGGATCCAGCAGCGCCGCGTTCACCTTCGCGTTCTCGCCGGTGAAACGCGGCTGGTGGCGGCGGAAGTCCCCGGCGGCCAGGTCCGCCGACGCATCGGCGAACGCCCCGGTCAGGAAGCCCCGGCCCAGCGGGGAGTACGGCACGAAGGCCACGCCCAGCTCGGCCGCCGCACCCGCCGCGCTGCGCTCCACGTCCCGGCTGAAGAGCGACCACTCCGACTGGAGCGCCGCGATCGGGTGCACGGCGTGCGCCTCGCGCAGTTCCGCCCCGGTGACCTCGCTGAGCCCGAGGTGGCGCACCTTGCCCTCGCGCACCAGCTCCGCCATGGCCCCCACCGACTCGGCGAGCGGCACCGCGGGGTCGCGCCGGTGCATGTAGTACAGGTCGATCACCTCCACGCCGAGCCGGCGCAGGCTCGCCTCCACCGCCTGCCGGACGTAGGCGGGGTCGTTGCGGACGCCGCGGTAGAGCGGATCCTCGTTGCGCTCTATGGCGAACTTCGTCGCCAGGGTGATCTCCTCGCGGTGCGCGGCCACGAAGGGGGCGAGGAACTCCTCGTTTCGGCCCAGTCCGTAGGTGTCCGCGGTGTCGAAGAGGGTGACCCCGGCGGCCAGCGCCGCGTCCAGCGTCTCGCGGGCCGCCGCCTCGTCGGTGTCCCCGTAGAACTCGCTCATGCCCATGCAGCCCAGGCCCTGGACGCCGACGAGCGGACCGCCCTTGCCGAGCTCGACCTGCTCGATGGCGGTGCCGTCGTACTCCGCTGTGACCGTCATGCCTGCACCTTCCCCGCGACCGCGTTCATCGCATAGAAATCGATCTTGTAGTCGAGTACCGCGAGCGCGTCCGTCAGCTCCGAGAGCCGCGCCCGCACGTCGCGCCGGGTGGCCTCCAGCAGCTCGCGGCGTTCGTCGAGGGTGTGGTCGCCCTCGCGGACCAGTTCGGCGTAGCGGACCATGTCCGCCACCGACATCCCCGTCGCGCGCAGCTTGCCCACGAACGCCAGCCAGTCGAGGTCCTTGTCGCTGAAGCGCCGCTGCCCCGAGTGGGAGCGGTCCACGTGCGGCATCAGGCCGATCCGCTCGTACCAGCGCAGCGTGTGCTGCGTCAGACCGGTCCGGGCCTCGACCTCGCTGATCGTGTACCGCGTCTGCGTCAGGCTCATGGCCACACGCTAAAACCCTTGAGTGCACTCCAAGCAAGTAGGCTCGACGCCATGGAGAGCTTGCGGATCATCGAGAACTGGCCGGTGCAGACGGCCGCGGCGGCCGTCGTACGCGCCGACGGCACACTGGCCGGCTCCCACGGACCCGTCGACCACCGCTTCGCGCTGGCCTCGGTCACCAAGCCGCTCGCCGCGTACGCGGCCCTCGTCGCGTACGAGGAGGGGGCGATCGAGCTGGACGAGCCGGCCGGGCCCGACGGGTCGACGGTTCGTCACCTGCTCGCGCACACCAGCGGGCTGGCCTTCGACGAGCACCGGGTCAGCGCCCCGCCCGGGCAGCGCCGGCTGTACTCGAACGCCGGTTTCGAGGTGCTCGGCGACCACATCACCAAGGCGACCGGCATCCCCTTCGCGCAGTACCTGCACCAGGCGGTGTGCGAGCCGCTGGGCATGACCTCCACCACACTGGAGGGTTCGCCCGCCAAGGACGGCGTCTCGACCGTCTCCGACCTCGTACGGTTCGCCGCCGAGCTCCAGGCGCCCCGGCTGCTCGACGTCCGGACGGTGGCGGCGGCCACCTCCGTCGTGCACCCCGGCCTCAAGGGCGTCCTGCCCGGCTACGGGCACCAGTCGCCGAACGACTGGGGCCTGGGCATGGAGATCCGCGACGGCAAGTCCCCGCACTGGACGGGAACTTCCTCCTCCCCGCGCACCTTCGGCCACTTCGGCCAGTCCGGCACCTTCCTGTGGGTGGACCCGGACGTCGGCGCCGCGTGCGTGGCCCTGACGGACCGCGCGTTCGGCCCGTGGGCGGTGGAGGCGTGGACCCCGTTCACCGACGCGGTCCTCGCCGACCTCCGCTCCTCCCGCTAGAGCGCCGGGGCGGGCGGGGCGGGCGCGGCGGGCGCGGCCGGCAGTTCCCAGATCAGCAGCTCGCCCGGGGACCCGGCGACGATCTCCAGGTCCTTCTCGCCGGTGATCCGCACCGCGTCCCCCGGCCCCAGCTCCTCCCCGTCCAGGCGCAGGTCCCCGCGCACCACGTGCAGGTAGACCCGCTCCGCCGCCGGTACGGGCACCCGCTCGCCCGCGCCCGGCCGCCGGACGTGCAGCACGGCTCCGGCCGCGGGCAGCGGGTAGGGCGCGTGGTCGCCGATGCCCCTGACCACCTCGTAGGAGGGCTCGCCGCCGGGCGTGAGCGGCGCGAGCCACATCTGCACGAAGCGCAGCCGCCCCTCGCCGTCGTTGCGCTCCACGTGCCGCGCACCGGATCCGGCGCTGAGCCGCTGTACGTCGCCGGGCCGCACCACGCCTTCCTCGCCGGTGTCGTCGCGGTGGGTGAGCTCGCCCTCGACGACCCAGGTGACGATCTCGGTGTGGCTGTGCGGGTGCTCGTCGAATCCGGCGCCGGGGGCGAGGGTCTCCTCGTTGCAGGCCAGGACGGGGCCGAAGCGCAGGTTGTCCGGGTCGTAGTGGGGTCCGAAGGAGAAGGCGTGCCGGGTGGTGATCCCGGCGGCCGGATCCCCTCCCTCGTACCGGTCGGAGCCGCGGCGTACATCAATCATGGGGGCCACCGTAGCCGCCGGGCGCGGGCCGGGGAGGGGACCGGACTCCGCGCAGCCGTCCCGATAAGGCAGTCTTGTCCCGTGCCCCAACCCGAACGTGAGCATTCCCCCGCGACACACGCCGCGCATCCCGCTCCCGCCCATCCGCACACCGCGACGCTGCGCCGACTGGAGAAGTCCTCCGGCCGGCTCGCCGCGAACGCGATCGCGCGGATGGACGAGACCCTGCCGTGGTACCGGGCGATGCCCCCGGAGAACCGGTCCTGGATCGGCCTGGTCGCCCAGGCCGGCATCGCCGCGTTCACGGAGTGGTTCCGGCACCCGGAGACCCCGCAGGCGATCTCCACCGACGTGTTCGGGACGGCTCCGCGGGAGCTGACCCGGGCGATCACCCTGCGCCAGACCGTGGAGATGGTCCGCACCACGATCGAGGTCATGGAGACGGCGATCGAGGAGGTGGCGGCCCCGGGCGACGAGCAGATCCTGCGCGAGGCGCTGCTCGTGTACGCCCGGGAGATCGCCTTCGCGACGGCCCAGGTGTACGCGCAGGCCGCCGAGGCGCGCGGGGCGTGGGACGCGCGGCTGGAGTCGCTGGTCGTCAACGCGGTGCTGTCCGGTGAGGCCGACGAGGGCGCGCTCTCGCGGGCGGCGGCGCTGGGCTGGAACTCCCCGGAGCACGTGTGCGTGGTGCTGGGCACCGCGCCGGAGGGGGACAGCGAGCTGACGGTCGAGGCGATCCGGCGCGCGGCCCGGCACCACAAGCTCCAGGTGCTGACGGGGGTGCTCGGTGACCGCCTCGTCGTCATCGCGGGCGGCAGCGACAACCCGATGCAGGTGGCGAAGTCCCTGATCGGGCCGTTCGCGGCCGGTCCGGTGGTGGCCGGCCCGGTGGTGGCCGATCTGCTGAACGCGACCAAGTCGGCGCAGGCCGCGGCGGCCGGGCTGAAGGCCTGCACGGCCTGGCAGGACGCCCCGCGCCCGGTGCTGGCGGACGATCTGCTGCCGGAGCGGGCGATCGCCTCGGATCCCGCTGCGCGGGAGCAGTTGGTGGAGGAGATCTACAGACCGCTGGAAGAGGCGGGGTCGGCGCTGCTGGAGACCTTGAGTGTCTATCTGGAGCAGGCCAGCAGTCTCGAGGGGGCGGCCCGCATGCTGTTCGTGCACCCCAACACGGTGCGCTACCGGCTGCGACGTGTGACCGACGTCACCGGCTGGTCACCTTCTGATGTCCGCTCCGCGTTCACGCTGCGGATCGCCCTGATCCTGGGGCGTCTGGCCGACGGCGAGAGCCAGTCCTAGACTTTTGTCGGACATCAACAATTACCCCGACGGTTCTTGGTCCCTGTCCCCACGGGCGGCAGGGACCCTCCACAAGAGAGAGTGTGAGGGTGCTCGTACTCGTCGCTCCCGGCCAAGGCGCTCAGACGCCCGGCTTCCTGACTCCCTGGCTCGACCTCCCCGGTGCCGCTGACCGCGTCGCCGCATGGTCGGACGCCATCGGGCTCGACCTCGTCCACTACGGCACCAAAGCTGACGCGGACGAGATCCTCGACACGGCCGTGGCCCAGCCGCTGCTGGTCGCGGCGGGTCTGCTGTCCGCCGGCGCGCTCGGCCCGGCCTCGGCCTTCGGTGCCGTGGCGGGCCACAGCGTCGGTGAGTTCACCGCCGCCGCGTACGCCGGCGTCCTGTCCGACGCGGACGCGCTGTCGCTGGTCCGTACGCGCGGTCTGGCCATGGCCGAGGCCGCCGCCGTCACCGAGACCGGCATGGCCGCGGTCCTGGGCGGGGACCGTGACGTGGTCGTCGCGCACCTGGAGGCGCTGGGTCTGACCCCGGCCAACATCAACGGCGCGGGCCAGATCGTGGCCGCCGGCACCACGGAGCAGATCGCCGCCCTGGTGGCCGAGAAGCCCGAGGGTTCCACGAAGGTCGTCGCCCTCAAGGTCGCGGGCGCCTTCCACACGCACCACATGGCTCCTGCGGTCGACGCGCTGGAGAAGGCCGCCTCGGTCCTCTCCCCGGCGGCCCCGGCGCTGAAGTACGTGTCGAACAAGGACGGTCATGTCGTCACCACGGGCGCCGATGTCGTCGCCCGCCTGGTCGGCCAGGTCGCGAACCCGGTCCGCTGGGACCTGTGCATGGAGACGTTCGCCGAGCTGGGCGTCACGGGGATCATCGAGCTGTGCCCCGGCGGCACCCTGACGGGTCTGGCCAAGCGTGCGCTGAAGGGCGTACCGAACGTGGCCCTGAAGACCCCGGACGATCTCGACAAGGCCGCGGCGCTCATCGCCGAGCAGACGGCCTGAGAGAAGGAGCCCACACAGCATGTCCAAGATCAAGCCGGCCAAGGGCTCCCCCTACGCCCGCATCCTCGGTGTCGGCGGCTACCGCCCGACCCGTGTGGTGCCCAACGAGGTCATCCTCGAGACGATCGACTCGTCCGACGAGTGGATCCGGTCCCGCTCGGGCATTGCGACCCGGCACTGGGCCTCGCCCGAGGAGACCGTCGCCGCGATGTCGGTGGAGGCCTCCGGCAAGGCGCTGGCCGACGCCGGTGTCTCCGCCGAGCAGATCGGCGCCGTGATCGTCTCGACGGTCTCGCACTTCAAGCAGACCCCGGCCGTCGCCACGGAGATCGCGCACCGGATCGGCGCGGGCAAGCCCGCCGCCTTCGACATCTCCGCGGGCTGTGCCGGCTTCGGCTACGGCCTGACCCTGGCCAAGGGCATGGTCGTCGAGGGTTCGGCCCAGTACGTCCTGGTCATCGGCGTGGAGCGGCTCTCGGACCTGACCGATCTGGAGGACCGCGCGACGGCCTTCCTGTTCGGTGACGGCGCCGGCGCCGTGGTCGTCGGCCCCTCGGAGGAGCCGGCCATCGGCCCCACGGTGTGGGGTTCGGAGGGCGACAAGTCCGAGACCATCAAGCAGACCGTGCCGTGGGACGAGTTCCGCAGCAAGGACAGCACCGAGAGGTTCCCGGCCATCACGCAGGAGGGCCAGGCGGTCTTCCGCTGGGCCGTCTTCGAGATGGCCAAGGTGGCCCAGCAGGCGCTCGACGCCGCCGGGATCACCGCGGACGACCTGGACGTCTTCATTCCGCACCAGGCAAACATGCGGATCATCGACTCGATGGTGAAGACTCTGAAGCTGCCGGAGCACGTCACGGTCGCCCGTGACGTGGAGACCACCGGCAACACCTCGGCCGCCTCGATCCCGCTCGCTATGGAGCGGCTCCTGGCGACCGGAGCGGCGAAGAGCGGCGACACCGCGCTCGTCATCGGCTTCGGGGCGGGACTCGTCTACGCCGCGACGGTCGTTACCCTCCCCTAGGGTCCGGATTCGCATCCGGCCCGAATACCCAGTTACCCAGAGAAGGAGCGCCACATGGCCGCCACCCAGGAAGAGATCGTCGCCGGTCTCGCGGAGATCGTCAACGAGATCGCCGGCATCCCCGTCGAGGACGTCCAGACCGACAAGTCGTTCACGGACGACCTCGACGTCGACTCCCTCTCCATGGTCGAGGTCGTCGTCGCCGCCGAAGAGCGCTTCGACGTCAAGATCCCGGACGAGGACGTCAAGAACCTCAAGACGGTCGGCGACGCCGCGGACTACATCCTGAACCACCAGGCCTGAGCCTGACGAGCGTTTGTCGCCACCCGGCGGTGGCGCCGTGACAATTCAGCACCCCCTGAGACGTGGAGAAAGAATTCCTGTGAGCCCGACCAATCGCACCGTGGTCGTCACCGGTATCGGCGCAACCACTCCGCTGGGTGGCGACAGCGCTTCGACCTGGGAAGGTCTGCTCGCCGGCCGTTCCGGCGTTAAGCCCCTGGAGGGCGAGCGCTTCGCCGAACTCCCGGTCCGCATCGCCGCACCGGTCGCCGTGGACCCGAGCGAGGTCCTGCCCCGGCCGCTGGCCCGCAAGCTCGACCGCTCGGCGCAGTTCGCCGTCATCGCCGCCCGCGAGGCGTGGGCCGACGCCGGCTACACCGCCCCGGCGGGTGAGGACGCGGGCGTCGCGCCCGAGCGTCTGGGCACCGTGATCGCCTCCGGCATCGGCGGCGTGACGACCCTGCTCGACCAGTACGACGTCCTGAAGGAGAAGGGTGTGCGCCGGGTCTCCCCGCACACCGTCCCGATGCTCATGCCGAACGGCCCGTCCGCCAACGTCGGCCTGGAGGTCAACGCCCAGGCGGGCGTGCACACTCCGGTCAGCGCCTGCGCGTCGGGCGCCGAGGCCATCGGCTACGCCGTCGAGATGATCCGCACCGGCCGCGCCGACGTGGTCGTCGCGGGCGGCACCGAGGCGGCGATCCACCCGCTGCCGATCGCCGCGTTCGCCAACATGATGGCGATGTCCAAGAACAACGAGAACCCCGAGCTGGCCTCCCGCCCGTACGACAAGGCCCGTGACGGCTTCGTGCTGGGCGAGGGCGCGGGCGTCGTCGTCCTGGAGTCCGCCGAGCACGCCGCCGCGCGCGGTGCCCGGGTCTACTGCGAGGTGCTGGGCCAGGGCCTGTCCGCGGACAGCCACCACATCGCGCAGCCGGAGCCGACCGGCCGCGGTGTCGCCGCCGCGGTGCAGAACCTGCTCGACAACACCGGGCTCGACACGGCCGAACTGGTGCACGTCAACGCGCACGCCACGTCCACCCCGCAGGGTGACACGGCCGAGCTGAAGGCCCTGCGCAAGGTCCTGGGCGACGACCTCGACCACATCGCGATCTCCGCGACCAAGTCGATGACCGGCCACCTGCTGGGCGGTGCGGGCGGCATCGAGACCGTCGCGACCGTGCTGGCGCTGTACCACCGGCTGGCCCCGCCGACGATCAACATCGACGAACTCGACGAGGACATCGACGCGGACATCGTGCGCGGCGAGCCGCGCAAGCTGCCGGCCGACGGCCCGATCTCCGCGATCAACAACTCCTTCGGCTTCGGCGGCCACAACGTCACGCTGGCGTTCCGCACCGTCTGATCCCGTTGCACGGTTCCACGTGAAGGGGCCCCGCCCGGCAGTCGCCGGCCGCTACACCAGCCCGCATGTGCAGTCGGTCACCGAGCGGATCAGCCTCGACGGGGCGCCGGTCACCGCCGAGCGGTTCA
>NZ_JBEZLA010000065.1:0-5501 GCF_040651925.1 Streptomyces sp. NPDC048349
CCTGTCGGTACGCGGCCGGGGCCGGCCGGTTGGGAGGGGGAGGCTGTCGCCGCCTACTTGGCGGGGTCCACCTGGAAGGCCTTCGCCAGGTCGTCGAGGACCACGTCCGCGCCCTGGAGGGAGACCGAGGTCATCCACATGGTGTCGTCGACCTCGTGGACCTGGTTCTTCTGGACCGCGTTCAGGCGCTGCCACAGCGGGTTGGCGAGGAACTTCTTCTTGCGCTCCTCACCGCCCGAGAAGGAGGTCATGAAGATGTGGTCCGCGTCGGCCTGCTGGATCTGCTCTTCGCTGATCTCGATGTTGAACTTGGCCTCGTCGCGCTGGTTCTCCGGCCGCGTCAGGCCCATGTCGTTCAGGATGATGCCGCTGAAGGTCTTGGGCAGGTAGATGCGCGTCGGACCGTCGACGAAGCGGACGACCGAGAAGGTGGGCTTGCCGTTGGCGCCGCCGCCCTTGGCGTTGATCGCGTCACCGATCTTCTTGGCGCGGGTCTGGTAGGCCGTCAGCTTGGCCGCGGCCTGCTCCTCCTGGCCGAGCGCCTTGCCGAGGAAGGTGATGTTCTCCTTCCAGATCGGGCCGGTGGTCTTGACGAACACGGTCGGCGCGATCTGGCTCAGACGGTCGTAGAAGTCGGCGTGACGGACCGTCGCGGAGACGATGAGGTCGGGCTTGAGGGCCGCGATCGCCTCGAGGTTCGGGTTGTCGAGCGGGCCGACGTCCTTCGTCTCCTTCACCGCGTCACCGAGGTAGGGCGGGAAGCCCTTCTGGTCACGGTACGATCCGATGCCGCCGACCAGCGGTGCGTCAAGGGCGACGACCGCCTCGACCAGGCTGTTGTCGAGGGCGACCACGCGCTTGGGCTTGGCCTTCAGCTCGGTCGTGCCCTTGTCGTGGGTGATGGTGCGCGGGAAGCCGGCCGACTCGGCGGCGCCCGACTTCGACGACTCGGCGGCCGGCTTCTTGTCGTCGCTGTTACCGCCGCAGGCGGCGAGCGAGAGGGCCAGGGCTGCCGTGAGGACGGCAGCGGCGATCCGGCCCGGCCGGCGACGCTGAGTGAAGGTGTTCATCGGTTCTCAGTTCTCCAGAGGGAACATGTAATTAGGTAAGGCTTGCCTGAGTAAGTGCGTGGTGAACAGTAGCGGCTCTTCGTGGCCAAATCCAGACGGGGGGTGCCGGGGCAGTTCGGTTAGGCATCCCTTACCTTGTGTGAGTGTCTCTTAAGCCCGTCACTGCCGACGCCACCGCGGTCTCCGCCCCAACTGTTCCGCCGCCCCGACGCGTTCTCTCCCGAACGCTCGTGCTCACGGCGCTGCTCGCCACCGTGGCGGCCATGGTCTGCGCCTCCCTGGCGATCGGCACCAAGGCCGTGCCGCTCTCCGACGTGGTGGCCGCGATAGCGGGGAGTGACGCCGGCGACGCCGTCGTCGTCCGAGAACTGCGCATGCCCCGTACCTTCCTGGGGCTGCTCGTCGGTCTCGCGCTGGGTGCCGCGGGCGCGGTGGCCCAGGACATCACCCGCAATCCGCTCGGCGACCCCGGCCTGATCGGCATCAGCGCGGGCGGCTCGTTCGCGGTCGCGGCGAGCATCGGCATGCTGGGGCTGACCAGTTCCTACCAGTACATCTGGTTCGCCTTCCTGGGCGGGGCGCTGGCCGGGCTCATCGCCTACGCGGTCGGCGGCAGCGGCTACGGCGGCGCCACCCCCGCCAAACTCGCCCTGGCCGGCGCGGCCGTGACCGTACTGCTCGACGCCGGTACCAACACCCTGATCCTGCTCGACGTCCGCACCCTGGACCAGTACCGCTTCTGGGCGGTCGGCTCGCTGGCCGGACGCAACGCGCAGCTGGGCATGGAGCTGCTCCCGTTCGTCCTCGTCGGACTCGTCCTCGCCCTCGGCTTGAGCGGCCGGCTCAACGCCCTCGCCCTCGGGGACGACCTGGCCAGCTCGCTCGGCACCCCGGTCAAGTCCACCCGCGCCCTGGGCGCGCTGGCAGTGGTCCTGCTGACCGGCGCGGCCGTCGCTGCGGCCGGTCCCGTGACGTTCGTCGGCCTGGTCGTCCCGCACGTCGTACGGGCCTTCACCGGGCCCGACGCCCGCTGGCTGGTGCCCTGTTCGGCGCTGGGCGGGGCCTCGCTGATGCTCGCCGCCGACGTGGTGGGCCGCATGGTGGCCCGGCCCGGCGAACTGGAGGCGGGCGTGGTGACCGCGCTGCTCGGCGCGCCGTTCCTCGCGCTGCTGGTCAAGCGCGGCAAGCTCAAGGAGCACACCCGATGAGCACGACGAGTACGACGAGCACGACGAGTACTCCGAGCACCAAGAGCACGACGAGCACGAAGAACCGCCGCACGACCGTGCGCCGGCTGAGGATCGAGGCCGGACCCGTCGGTGTGGCCGTGCCGCTGAGGGTCGCCCTCGTGGTCGCCGCCCTCGCGCTGGCCGGATTCGCCGGACTGATCGCCTCCGTCTCGATGGGCACGTTCTCGATCCCGGTCGGCGAGGTGCTGGGCGCCGTACTCGGTACGGGCTCCGGCGCCGCCGACCTGATCGTCCACCAGCTCCGGCTGCCGCGTGCCCTGACCGCCCTTCTGGTGGGGGCCGCGTTCGGACTGGCCGGCGCCGTGTTCCAGGCCGTCACCCGCAACCCGCTCGCCAGCCCGGACCTGATCGGCATCGCGGCCGGAGCCGGGGCCGGAGCGGTGGGCGCCATCCTCATCGGCGGAGTCACCGCAGCGGGCGCCGGAACCTTCGCCGCGGTGCCGTTCGGAGCCCTCGCGGGCTCCCTGCTGACCGCGGTCGCCATCTACCTGCTGGCGTACCGGGACGGCACCATCACCGGATACCGCTTCGTCCTCGTCGGCCTCGCCGCCAACGGCGCCCTGATCGCGCTGTCCCGCTGGATGCTGGCCCGCGCCGACATCGACCAGGCGTCCCGCGCCATGGTGTGGCTGACCGGCAGCCTCAACGGGCGCGGCTACGAACACGTCCAGTGGGCCGGGCTGGCGCTGGCGGTGCTCGTCCCGCTGACCCTGGCGCTGGCCCGCCCGTACCAACTGCTCCAGTACGACGACGACACCGCGCGGAGCCTGGGCATTCCGCTGCGGCACGCGCGGATCGCCCTGCTGGTCCTCGCCACGTGCCTCACCGCGCTCGCGACGTCGGCGGCCGGGCCGATCGCGTTCGTCGCCCTGGGCGCCCCGCAGATCGCGAGGCGGCTCACCGGCACCGCCGGCATCCCGCTGGTCACCAGCGCGCTGACCGGAGCGGTCCTGCTCATCCTCGCCGACCTGGCCGCGCGGCTCGTCCTCGCGCCGACCGAACTGCCCGTCGGCGTGCTTACCGGCGCCGTCGGCGCTCCGTACCTGCTGCTACTCCTCGCCCGTACCAACCGGGCCGGAAAGGGAGGCTGACATGACCGCCCCGCTGACCGAGACCCAGCCCACCGGCACCTCGCCCACCGCACTGCACGCCTCCGGGCTGCGCCTGGGGTACGGCGACCGCATCGTCTCCGAGGACCTCGACCTCGACATCCCGGCCGGGCAGGTGACCGCCCTGGTCGGCCCGAACGCCTGCGGGAAGTCCACCGCCCTGCGGGCCCTGGCCCGGCTCCTCAAGCCGGCGGGCGGCGCCGTGCACCTGGACGGCGAGGACATCGCGGGCCTGTCCGCACGGGAGTTCGCGCTGCGGCTCGCCCTGCTGCCGCAGACGCCGAGCGCCCCGGACGGGATATCCGTACGCGACCTGGTGGCCCGCGGGCGCACCCCGCACCAGCGGTGGTGGCGCCAGTGGTCCTCCTCCGACGAGGCGGCGGTGGACGCCGCCCTGGCGGCGACGGGCTCGGCGGAGCTGGCGACCCGCTCGATCGACGAACTGTCGGGCGGCCAGCGCCAGCGCGTGTGGATCGCCATGGCCCTGGCCCAGCACACGCCGGTCCTCCTGCTGGACGAGCCGACCACCTACCTCGACCTCGCCCACCAGGTCGACGTCCTCGAACTCGTCGCGGACCTCAACCGCAGCGAGGGCCGCACCGTGGTCATGGTCCTGCACGAGCTGAACCTCGCCTGCCGCTACGCCGGACACCTCGTCGCCATGCGCGACGGACGGGTGATCGCCGCCGGTCCGCCCTCCGAGATCGTCACGCCGGACCTGGTCCGCGAAGTCTTCGGCCTCCAGGCCGCGGTCATCGAATGCCCGGTCGCCGGCACGCCCCTCGTCATCCCGATGGGCGGGCGCCGTACCGAGATCGCCTGACGGCCCGCCGGCGAGGACGGGGCCCACGGCCCCGTCCGCCCGGGCGGCGCCGCTGTCAGGAGGGCTGCTCCGTGAGGCTCGCCGGGTCGGACGGGCCGGCCGCGCCCGTCTCGACCTTGCCCACGAAGCGGCGCAGGAAGTCGGCGCGCCGCGCCACTGACTGTCGCCAATCGCGCCCACTCCCTCACAGTGCGTGATGCCGCCCGGTCCGTGCCGAAGGACAGCCGCCGCAACGGGCAGGTCCGTGGCCTGACCACCGCCCCGCCCCGGCTCCCTCCCGGGCCCGCCCCCGGCCGATCGCCGGCCCCTGAGCTCGATCCCGCACTCGTCGGCAGCGGCAGACGGTCCGTGATCGGGCACCCCCCTCGACCCCGGCGCGGAGCGGGGCCTGGCCGCCGGCGCCGAGGGCTCCCCGCGGCGCCAGGTCGGCCAGACCCTCGTCCCCGAAACGCTCCGTTTCTGCCCCTCGGCCCGGATACTGCCGCGCTGCGCGCTGACCGCGGAGCCACCGGCGGCGCCAGGGGTCACGGATGGTGAGAGCAGAGGTGCATTCGGTAGCAGCCGAGCCTGTTGTCCGTGCAAATTCGGGCTCATGGGGTGCTGCTGTGCGCCTTTTATCACCCTCGTTTGCAGGGGTCAAGGCACGTATTTCAGTGGCGTGACCCCACTTCTCCAGCGGGGTTTATTTGAAGCAAGCCGAACGGAACGGCCGACACCGCAAAGGTCGAGGCCGAAGGATCCGGCCACTCACCCCGCGGGTGGATTTCCGAAAACCCCCGCACTTCCGAATGGAGAAGACCATGATGATTTCCCGCAAGATCATGCTGGCCGCAGCGTCCATGGCACTCGCCGGTGGTATTGCCGTGCCGACCACCGCTCTCGCCGCGTCGGCGCCGCAGTCCACGCAGGTCGTGGCCGACCTGCCGCAGCTCCTGACGGGCTGCGGCCACGGCAAGGGCAAGAAGTGCCACACGCCGAACACCCCGAATACGCCCAACACCCCGAACACTCCGGGTCGCGGTAACAACACCCCCAACACCCCGAACACGCCTAACACCCCGAACTCTCCGGGCGGTGGCGGTAACAACACTCCTAACACCCCGAACACGCCTAACACCCCGAACTCTCCCGGCGGTGGCGGTAACAACACTCCTAACACCCCGAACACGCCCAACACCCCGAACTCTCCGGGCGGTGGCGGTAACAACACCCCCAACACCCCGAACACGCCCAACACCCCGAACTCTCC
>NZ_JBEZLA010000065.1:5600-35749 GCF_040651925.1 Streptomyces sp. NPDC048349
AAACACCCCGAACACGCCCAACACCCCGAACTCTCCGGGCGGTGGCGGTAACAACACCCCCAACACCCCGAACACGCCCAACACCCCGAACTCTCCGGGCGGTGGCGGTAACAACACCCCCAACACCCCGAACACGCCCAACACCCCGAACTCTCCCGGTGGTGGCGGTAACAACACCCCCAACACCCCGAACACGCCCAACACCCCCAACACCCCCGGCGGTGGGGGTAACAACACCCCCAACACTCCTAACACCCCCAACACCCCCGGAGGTGCCGGAGCCAACACCCCGAACACCCCCAACACCCCCAACACCCCGGGGTGACGGATAAGCAGATGACGGCGCCGCGCAGTGAAGACACTGCGCGGCGCCGCCGCGTGCGGGAGCGGGACCCGCAGCCCCGGCCTCGGGCCGGGGCTTTGGCGTCCTTACGAATTCGGGGTGTTCGGAGTGTTCGGGGTGTTCGGCGTATTGGGGGTGTTGGGGGTGTTCGGCGAATTCGGGGTGTTCGGGGTATTGGGCGTGTTCGGAGTGTTGGGCGTGTTCGGGGTGTTCGGCGAATTCGGGGTGTTGGGGGTGTTGGGGGTGTTCGGCGTGTTGGGCGTGTTCGGGGTTCCGGAGCCGTCGCCCGCCCCCGCGTACCCCGCGTACCCCACGTACGGCGCGTACGGCGCGTACGGTGCATACGCGGCGTACGGGGCGTACGGCCCGTAGAACGAGCCCTGCAGGGACAGCTGCGCGGCGGCGGCGCCGGCGCCGGCTGCAGTCCGCGGAAGCTGAGGCAGTCGCGGGAGCGGCGGGAGCTTGGGCAGAGCCGGCAGCTGCGGCAGCCGGGCCAGCCGGGGAAGCCCTGTCAGAGTCGTCCGCGCCGTGGGTGCGGTCGACAGCGTCTGGCCGCCCCGCACGTCCACCCCGTGGGAGGACGGGCCACCGGGCCCGCTCGCGGTGTCGGCGTGAGCGCCTCCCGCGCCCAGGGCGGTCAGACTCCCCGCCGCGACGACGGCGATCAAGACCTTCTGGAGCTTGTGCATCAATACCCTCCGTGCCTCTGCCTTCGAACGCACTGAATCACTTGGTGCAAGCAGTCGATCACCAAAAGTACATAAAAGGGTGGATTCCACCTCGTCGCGACGGTCGCGTCGTCCGTCCGTCACCCATTCGTTCCCCTCCCCGTGACGCGGGCAGGGCGATCATCTGATGAATCATCAAGTCGACCGCCGTGAAAAACACTTGGACTGCGCGGTCGCCGCCGCGGGACACTGCGAGCCTTGTCCTTCTGGTCCGACAAAGCAGGGTTGGCATGGGATCGCCCGAATCGCACGAAGGCTCGCCGGGCAGGGGCTCCGTGCTCCTCGCACTCCGGTACTACGGACGGGAGCTTGCACGACTGCGGTGGCTCACGATTCCCGCGATGCTGCTCCCGGCGCTGGGCAACATCGGCATCAACTACATCGCGCCGCTGGTCGTCGCGAAGCTCGTCGGCCGGATCGCGGGTGATACGGGCACCACCAGTGCCGACATCGGCTCGATGCTCCCCTACCTCCTGGCCTTCGCCGGCGCCCTGCTGGCCGGGGAGGCGCTGTGGCGCATCGGGTTCCACTGCATCAACCGCGTCGACGCCCGCGGCATCGAGCACCTGTACGTGATCGGCATGGAAGAGCTGTACGCCAAGGACGCCTCGTTCTTCCACGACAACTTCGCCGGCTCGCTGACCAAACGGGTCCTCGGCTTCGCCTCCCGCTTCGAGGAGTTCGTCGACACGCTGACCTTCTCCGTGATGGGCAGCTTCGTGCCGCTCGTGTTCGCCTCGGTGGTGCTCTGGCAGTACGACCCGCTCCTCGTGGCCGGGCTCCTGACGCTGATCGCGTTCACGGCGCTGTGCGTCGCCCCGCTGATCCGCCGCCGCCAGGCGCTCGTCGCCCAGCGGGAACGGGCCATCGCCCGGGTGTCGGGCCACGTCGCCGACAGCCTGATGAACATGGACACGGTCCGTGCGTTCGCCGCCGAGGAGCGCGAGGCCGCCGAGCACCGGTCCCGGGTCGCGGAGTCGCGGCGGCTCATGCTGCGTTCGTGGGACTACGGGAACCTGCGCATCGACACGATCGTGGCGCCCATGTCCGTGCTGACCAACGTGCTGGGCCTGGTGCTCGCCGTCGCGCTCGGCGCGGGAGAGCACGGCGTGGAGGCGGTGATCGTCGCCTTCACCTACTACGCCAGTGCGACGCGGATCATGTTCGAGTTCAACCAGATCTACCGCCGCCTGGAAAGCTCGATGACGGAGGCGGCACAGTTCACCGAACTGCTGAGGGAACCGCCGACCGTGCTCGACCCGCCCTCCCCGCAACCCCTGTCCAGCCCGCCGGCCGCCGACGTGCGCTTCGAGCGGGTGCACTTCGCCCACGCGGCGGGAAAGCCGCTCTTCGAAGGCCTCGACCTCGCCGTGGCCGACGGGACGAAGATCGGCCTCGTCGGCCGCTCCGGCGGGGGCAAGACCACGCTCACCCGGCTGCTGCTGCGGATGACGGACATCGACGCCGGCCGGATCCTGATCGGCGGGCAGGACATCAGCAAGCTGTCCCAGGCCGACCTGCGCAGCCTGATCGCCTACGTACCGCAGGACCCCGCGATGTTCCACCGCACGCTGCGGGACAACATCGCCTTCGCCCGCCCGGACGCCACCGACGCCGAAGTCCGCCGCGCGGCCGCGGCGGCGCACGTCACGGAGTTCGCCGACGCCCTGCCGGACGGCTTCGACACCATGGTGGGGGAGCGCGGGGTCAAGCTGTCCGGCGGACAGCGCCAGCGCGTCGCCCTCGCCCGGGCGATCCTTCGCGACGCGCCGATCCTGCTCCTCGACGAGGCGACCAGCGCCCTGGACTCCGAGAGCGAGATCCTCGTACAGGACGCGCTGTGGCGGCTCATGGACGGGCGGACCGCGCTCGTGGTGGCGCACCGGCTGAGCACGGTGGCCGGCATGGACCGGCTCGTCGTCCTCGACCGCGGACGGATCGTCGAGCAGGGCTCGCACAAGGAGCTGCTCGCCGCGGACGGCGCCTACGCGAAGCTGTGGCAGCACCAGTCGGGGGGCTTCCTCGACGACACGCCGGCGCGGGCCGACCGGCACTGAACCGCCGCAGCGCCCGGCCCGTCGCCGCAGCTCACCCTTCGGCCGGGCGGCCCGCGTGGAGTTCCAGGGGGCCCGCTCCCGTGGCCCGGGCGGTGAGCCCGGCCTTGATCCGGCGCCGGAGGGAGGGTTTGACCAGGTCGCGCAGTTCCGCCGGGGCGGCCGTGCGCCAGGCGAGGAGTTCCGAGGGGTCCAGGCGGATGCGGGCGAGGGAGCGGGAGTCGAGTACGCCGCCGTCGTACAGGAAGCGGACGCGCGCCAGGCGTGCCGGCTTGTGGGACCAGTCGACGGCCAGCAGGCGGCCCGGGGCGAGGTCGAGGCCGATCTCCTCCCGGACCTCCCGGCGGGCGGCGGCGCGCGGGGTCTCGCCCAGGTCGCTGTCGATGCCGCCGCCGGGCAGCTGCCAGCGGCGGGTGTTCCCGTACGCGGGCCGCACCAGCAGGATCCGCCCGTCGGCGTCGGTGAACAGCACGCTCGCCGCGGTCGTCGCCTTGGGGCGGCTGGCGCGGTGCCCTGCGGCGTCGAGGGCGCCCGCGTGCTCGAGGGCGCTGCGGTCGGCCGGGTCGAGGCCCGCCGGGGAGCCGGGCTGGGGCACGCCGTCGACCAGGTGGGCCAGGGAGCCGGTGTGCAGAGCGGCCAGTGCGGCACGCAGCCGGGGGGCGATCCGCTCGGGCAGGGCCGCGCAGGCCTCCTCCGGCGCGAGCCAGCGCGCCGCGCTGATCTCGCCGTCCGGGAAGGAGATCGCGGCGGCCTCCTCCGGCTGCAGCGGGCCGACGAGGTGGACGTGCACGACGAGGGAGCGGCCGAGTTCGCCGGGCGGGCGGGAGTCCACCGCGAGCAGCCGGCCCACCGGCAGGCCGAGGTCCAGTTCCTCCTTCAGTTCCCGTGCCAGTCCTTCCTCCGGGGTCTCGGTGTCCTCCACGGTGCCGCCGGGCAGCTCCAGATCCGCCTTGTACAAGGTGGTCAGTACGAGGACCCGCCCGCGCGCATCCAGGACGACCCCGGTGGCGGCCACGAGCGGGGAGGGCTGGGCGGCGTAGTACGCCCGCACCGTGTCGGGGGAGGGGCGGTCGGGCACGGCGGGCTCCAGGGGTCGTCGGTCGGGCGGTCGCGTCGGTCGGCCGGATTCCCGCTCCCCCGCACGGCCCGTGCGCCGGCGCGGCAGGGGTCAGGCGCGGGCCAGCAGCAGGCCGCCCATCGTCACCATGGTCGCCGCGACCAGGCCGTCCAGCACCCGCCACGCGGCGGGACGGGCCAGCAGTCCGCTCAGCAGTCGGGCGCCGTAGCCCAGGGTCCCGAACCAGGTCAGGCTGGCCAGACCGGCCCCGATGCCGAAGGCCCAGCGCAGGTCGCCGCGGTCGGCGGCGAGGGAGCCGAGGAGCAGGACGGTGTCCAGGTAGACGTGCGGGTTGAGCCAGGTCATGGCCAGGCAGGTCAGCACGGCCCGGCGGCCCGACCCGGTGGCGGACCCCTCGGCGCTGAGGGCGGCGCCCGGTACGGGCCGCAGCACCCGGCGGGCCGCGAGGACCCCGTAGCAGATGAGGAACCCGCCCCCGGCCAGCCCGACCACGGTCAGGGCGGCGGGCCAGGCGGTGACGAACGCCCCCACACCGGCGACGCCGAGCGCGATCAGGAGCGCGTCGGACAGGGCGCAGATGGCGACCACGGCGAGAACGGCGTGACGGCGCGCGCCCTGCCGCAGGACGAAGGCGTTCTGCGCGCCGATGGCGACGATGAGGGAGAGTCCGGTGCCGAAGCCGGCGAGGGCCGCCGTGATGATGCCGTGTGTCATGTCTTCGACCGTAGGCAGCGGCCTGGGTTCAGTACAGCTAAAGATTTTTACGTACCCTTAGCTCTCGTGATGGACGAGCTTCCCCTCGATCAGGTACGGACGCTGCTGGCCGTCGTGGACGAGGGCACCTTCGACGCGGCGGCGGCCGCCCTGCACGTGACCCCCTCGGCGGTCAGCCAGCGGGTCAAGGCCCTGGAGCAGCGGACCGGGCGCGTGCTGCTGATGCGGACGAAGCCGGTGCGGGCGACGGACTCGGGGGAGGTGGTGGTCCGCTTCGCCCGGCAGCTGGCCCGGCTGGAGCGCGATGCCCGGGCCGAGCTGGGCATGGCCGAGGGGCTGGGGCCGGTGCGGCTGCCGATCGCGGTGAACGCGGACTCGCTCGCGACCTGGTTCCTGCCGGTGCTGAGCCGGGTGCCGCAGGACCCGCCGGTCTGCGTCGAGTTGCACCGCGAGGACGAGTCGCACACGACCGCGCTGCTGCGGGAGGGCCAGGTGATGGCGGCGGTGACCTCCTCGCCGGACCCGGTGGCCGGGTGCAGCGTACGGATGCTGGGACTGGCCCGGTACCTGCCGGTGGCGAGCCCGGACTTCGCGGCCCGGCACCTCACGGGGGCGCTGGAGCGGGACCTGCGGCGGGCACCGACGATCGTCTTCGACCGCAAGGACGAACTCCAGGACGTCTTCGTGCGGTCACTGGCGGGGGCCCGGAAGGGGGCGCGGGCCGGGTCGCCGGCGGTGGGCGCCGGGCCCCTGCGGCACCACGTGCCGACCTCGGAAGGGTTCCGCGACGCGGTGGTCGCGGGGCTGGGGTGGGGGCTGGTGCCCGAGCAGCAGGCGGGGCCGCTGGTGCGCACGGGCGGGCTGGTGCTGCTCGCGCCCCGGCGGCCGCTGGACGTCCCCCTGTACTGGCAGCAGTGGAAGCTGGACTCGCCGGCGCTGTCGCTGGTGGCGCGACTGGTCGCGGAGGCGGCGGGGGAGGCGCTCCGCAGACCCCCCGCGGGCACGTCCTAAGCTGCGGGGCATGGAGTCCTACACGATCGGCCAGGCGGCGCGGCTGCTCGGCGTGAGCGTCGACACGGCGCGGCGCTGGGCGGACGCCGAGCGGTTCCCCACGCGCCGGGACGGCACGCGGCGCATCGTCGACGGGCCGGACCTGGCCGCGTTCTGCGTGGCGCTCGCGCAGGAGGGCGGCGAAGGCGAGGGCGGGGAAGCCCCGTACACCTCGGCGCGCAACGCCTTCCCCGGGATCGTCACCGGCGTGCGGCTGGGCACGGTCGACGCACAGGTGGAGATCCAGGCCGGGCCGCACCGCATCGTGTCGCTCCTCACCCGGGAGGCGGTGGAGGAGCTCGGGCTGGAGGTGGGAGCGCGGGCCACGGCGCGGGTGAAGTCGACCAGTGTGTTCGTCGACCGGACCTGAGACCGCTCGCGGGGGCGCCGACCGCCGGGCGGTGCGATGGCAGACTGGCCGCCGATCAGCCGAAAGAGGAGCACGTCGTTGTCCATGTTCAGCACCTTCCGCCGGGTCGTGCGCCGCGGCTACCGGCGCGCCGTCGACCTCAGCCACCCCTCCCGCTCCCCGCTCGGGAGCGCGGTGGTCAACTGCGTGGTCTACCACGAGGGCGTGCGCCAGGACGGCTGCGCGGAGGTCGAGGAGGCGCTGCGGCGGGTCCGCAAGTCGGGCTCCGGCTTCGTCTGGATCGGCCTGCACGAACCGGCGGAGTCCGAACTCGCCGGACTGGCCGAGCTGTTCGGCCTGCACCCGCTCGCCGTCGAGGACGCCGTGAACGCGCACCAGCGTCCCAAGGTGGAGCGGTACGACAGCACGCTGTTCTCCGTCTTCAAGACCGTGCGCTACGTCGAGCACGAGGAACTGACCGCGACCAGCGAGGTGGTGGAGACCGGCGAGCTGATGGCCTTCACCGGTGAGGACTTCGTCATCACCATCCGGCACGGCGGCCGCGGCACGCTCGGCCCGGTCCGCGAGGAGCTGGAGGCGGCCCCGGAGCAGCTGGCCAAGGGGCCGGCGGCCGTCCTGCACGCCATGGTCGACCACGTGGTCGACGACTATGTGGCCGTCACGGACGCGGTGCAGAACGACATAGACGCCGTCGAGACCGCGGTGTTCAGCGAGGCCGGCGGGCGCGGCGACGCCGGCCGGATCTACCAGCTCAAGCGTGAACTCCTCGAGCTCAGGCGGGCCGTGGCGCCGCTGAGCCGCCCGCTCGAACAGCTGGCGACCCAGCCGATACCGGTGATCCCGCCCGACTTCCGCGCCTACTTCCGGGACGTGGCCGACCACCTGACCCGGACCACCGAACAGATCGGCACCTACGACAACCTGCTCGACTCCATCCTCCAGGCGCACCTGGCGCAGGTGACCGTCGCGCAGAACGAGGACATGCGCAAGATCACGGCGTGGGCGGCGATCGTCGCCGTGCCGACCATGGTCTGCGGGGTCTACGGGATGAACTTCGACCACATGCCCGAGTTGCGCTGGACGTACGGGTACCCGCTCGTCCTCGGCGTCATGGCGGTCGCCTGCTTCGTCATCCACCGGGGCTTCCGGCGCAACGGCTGGCTCTGAACATTCCGGTGAGGAGCGCCGGGGCGCCTGGGCAGGAGGTAAGGCCTCCACGGCCTCTACGGCCTCACGCGCCCCGGAGGACGTGACGCCAAGCGGAAGTTGACGGCCCGAGTGGGGGAGCTCCCGGGTCTTGAGATGCCGCAAAGTCTGGTAGTAAAGTTTCTTAACGAAACCGGGAAGCCTCAACTCCCCCCTGGAGGCCTTGTGTTCACCCCCCGCCGCAAGACCATGGTGATCGGCGCCCTGCTCGGCAGTGCGCTGCTCGCCGTACCGGTGACGGCCCAGGCGACCGCCGTCGACATCGGAGCCGGCGCCGCCTCCGCGAAGGCGCAGGCGGCCGCGGCCGTCGGCCTCGACGATCCGGCGAAGAAGGAGATCGCCATGCAGATCGTCTCCAGTGCGGAGAACTCCTCGCTGGACTGGAAGGCGCAGTACAAGTACATCGAGGACATAGACGACGGCCGCGGCTACACGGCCGGCATCATCGGCTTCTGTTCCGGCACCGGCGACATGCTCGACCTCGTCGAGTACTACACCGAGGTCAAGCCCGGCAACGTCCTCGCGAAGTACCTCCCCGCGCTGCGCCGTGTCGACGGCACCGATTCGCACGCCGGCCTCGACCCGAACTTCACCAGGGACTGGGCGAAGGCGGCCCAGGACGCGGAGTTCAGGAAGGCCCAGGACCACGAGCGCGACCGGGTGTACTTCAACCCGGCGGTCAGCCAGGGCAAGTCCGACAAGGTCGGCACCCTCGGCCAGTTCATCTACTACGACGCCCTCGTCATGCACGGCGACGGCACGGACTCCACGAGCTTCCGCAACATCCGCAAGCGGGCGCTGTCCAAGGCCAAGCCCCCGTCCCAGGGCGGCAGCGAGACCGCCTGGCTGAACGCCTTCCTCGACGCCCGCGTGTGGGCGATGAAGCAGGAGGAGGCGCACAGCGACACCAGCCGCGTCGACACCGCGCAGCGGGTCTTCCTCAAGAAGGGCAACCTGAACCTCAACACCCCCCTGGACTGGAAGGTGTACGGGGACTCCTTCCACATCGGCTGACGGGAGCGCGGGCCGGACGAGGCCTTGCGCGGCCGATCGGGCGGCGGCGGAACGGACCTTGACCCGCCAGTAACCGGGGCATAAATTCTGCCCCGGCTTGCTCCAGCAGGACGGGCCCACCATCCGTCCTCTGGGGGGACTCGTGCACCACTACACCGATGTGCTGAAGAAGTACGCCGTCTTCTCCGGGCGCGCCCGCCGCCAGGAGTTCTGGATGTTCGTCCTGTGCAACCTCGTGGTCGAGGCCGTCATCGTGTCCCTGGACCTCTGGCTCGGCACGAAGGGCATCATCGAGGGTGCCTACACCGTGGCGATCCTCCTGCCGTGCATCGGCCTCACCGTGCGCCGCCTGCACGACACGGGCAAGTCCGGCTGGTGGTACCTGCTCGTCCTGCTCCCGGTCATCGGCTGGATCTGGCTGCTCGTCCTCATGGCCGAGGAAGGCCAGTCCGCACCGAACGTTCACGGCCCGAGCCCCAAGGCGGTCTACGCCTGACCTGGGCCGCAGCCCGCAGTGCCCGAGCGCCGCCCCGGCCGGAGACAGCCGCGGGCGGCGCTTTCGGCGTTCTGGCGGCTCCGCGTGACCCGGATCTCCCTCGGCTCGTGGCAGGGGGCTGTCCAGACCGGGCCGATCACGAGATATCTTGATGTCGAGCAATGTTGCAGACGAGAGACGCAGACTGTGGAGCGGAGCATCCGGTGACTGACTCGACCATCATCTACACGCACACTGACGAGGCCCCGGCCCTCGCGACGTATTCGTTCCTGCCTGTGATCCAGGCGTACGCGTCGACGGCCGGTGTGAATGTCGAGACCCGTGACATCTCCCTGGCCGGTCGGATCATCGCCAGCTTCCCCGAGCACCTCGAGGAGAGCCAGCGGATCGCCGACGCCCTCGCCGAGCTCGGCGAGCTGGCGAAGACCCCCGAAGCGAACATCATCAAGCTCCCCAACATCTCGGCCTCGATCCCGCAGCTCAAGGCCGCGATCGCCGAGCTCCAGGGCCAGGGCTACGCGCTCCCGGACTACCCGGACGACCCGAAGACCGACGAGGAGCGCGAGGTCCGCGCCCGCTACGACAAGGTCAAGGGCAGCGCCGTCAACCCGGTCCTGCGCGAGGGCAACTCCGACCGCCGCGCCCCCGCCTCGGTCAAGAACTACGCCAAGGCCCACCCGCACCGCATGGGCGCCTGGGTCCCCGAGTCGAAGACGAACGTCGCCACCATGGGCGAGAACGACTTCCGCTCCACCGAGAAGTCGGCCGTCATGGCCGAGGCCGGCACGCTGCGCATCGAGCACGTCGCCGCCGACGGCGCGACCACCGTGCTGCGCGAGTCCGTACCGGTCCTCGCCGGCGAGGTCGTGGACGCGTCCGTCCTGCACGTCGACGCGCTGCGCACCTTCCTGAACGAGCAGATCGCCCGCGCCAAGGCCGAGGGCATCCTCTTCTCCGTGCACCTCAAGGCCACGATGATGAAGGTCTCCGACCCGATCATCTTCGGCCACGTGGTCCGCGCGTTCTTCCCGAAGACCTTCGCGAAGTACGGCGAGGTCCTCGTCGCCGCCGGCCTGTCCCCGAACGACGGCCTCGGCGCCATCCTGAACGGCCTGGCGGCCATCCCGCACGGCCTCGGCGACGAGATCAAGGCCTCCTTCGAGGCCGAGATCGCCGAGGGCCCGGCCCTGGCGATGGTCGACTCGGACAAGGGCATCACCAACCTGCACGTCCCGAGCGACGTCATCGTCGACGCCTCCATGCCGGCGATGATCCGCACCTCCGGTCACATGTGGGGCCCCGACGGCCAGGAGGCCGACACCCTCGCCGTCCTCCCGGACAGCAGCTACGCCGGTGTCTACCAGGTCGTCGTCGACGACTGCCGCGCGCACGGCGCGTTCGACCCGTCCACCATGGGCTCGGTGCCGAACGTCGGCCTGATGGCCCAGAAGGCCGAGGAGTACGGCAGCCACGACAAGACCTTCGAGATCGCCGCCGCGGGCACCGTCCGCCTCGTCGACGCCGAGGGCAACGTGGTCCTGGAGCAGGAGGTCGCCGCCGGTGACATCTTCCGTGCCTGCCAGACCAAGGACCTGCCCATCCAGGACTGGGTCAAGCTCGCCGTCACCCGCGCCCGCGCCACCGGCGTCCCGGCCGTGTTCTGGCTGGACGAGGGCCGCGCGCACGACGCGCAGCTCATCGCCAAGGTGAAGACGTACCTGGCCGACCACGACACCGAGGGTCTGGACATCAAGATCCTGTCGCCGGTCGAGGCCACCGCCTTCTCCCTGGAGCGCATCCGCCGCGGCGAGGACACCATCTCGGTGACCGGCAACGTGCTGCGCGACTACCTGACCGACCTCTTCCCGATCCTGGAGCTGGGCACCAGCGCCAAGATGCTGTCGGTGGTCCCGCTGATGAACGGCGGCGGTCTCTTCGAGACGGGCGCCGGCGGCTCCGCCCCGAAGCACGTCCAGCAGCTGGTCAAGGAGAACTACCTGCGCTGGGACTCGCTCGGCGAGTTCCTCGCGCTGGCCGTCTCCTTCGAGCACCTCGCCACCACCACCGGCAACGCCCGCGCCCAGGTGCTGGCCGACACCCTGGACCGCGCGACCGGCAGCTTCCTCAACGAGGACAAGTCGCCGAGCCGCAAGCTGGGCGGCATCGACAACCGCGGCAGCCACTTCTACCTCGCGCTGTACTGGGCGCAGGAGCTGGCCCGCCAGACCGCCGACCCGAAGCTGGCCGCCGCCTTCGACCCGCTCGCCAAGACGCTGGCCGAGCAGGAGGAGACGATCGTCGCCGAGCTCATCGCCGTCCAGGGCTCCCCGGCCGACATCGGCGGCTACTACCAGCCCGACCCGGCCAAGGCCGCGGCGGTCATGCGCCCGTCCGCCACGCTCAACCAGGCGCTGGCCCTCCTCGGCTGACGCCGGAGAACCACGCGTGACGCGCTCCGCCCCGGCCAGGCCCCGTGCCCGGCCGGGGCGGACCCGTATCCGCGGCCCGTATCCGCGGTCCCGCCGTCCGGGGCCGCCTGTATCCGCGCTCCCGCCGCCCGGAACCGCGGCCGCCCGGAACCGCAGTCTCCCGGAACCGCTGGCCGAGGAGTGGGCCCTGCGCTAGCGTTCAGCGCCGGTGAACTCTGGGGGTTTTGTGCCACGCCGTTCCGACACGTCCTGCGGCGGTACCGGCTGCGCCGCGCTGCTCCTCGTGCTGTTCGTCCTGCCCACCGTGGGGTACCTGCTGGCGGTGCCGCTGGCGCTGCCCGATCTGCTCGCGGAGCAGACGCCGCCGCAGGAGCTGCGGGGGGCCGGGCAGTACCTGACCGTCTACGCCGTCCCGGTCGTGGTGGCCCTGGTCCTCGCGGCGCTCGCCGGGCGGCGCCGGCCGTTCGTGTGGTGGCTGGTCCCGGCCCGGGCCGCGGCCCTGCTGGCGCTGGTCGCCGCGGTGCTGTGGTGGACCGAGGACAAGGTCGGCGACCAGCCCCTGTGGAACGTGCGGGCGACCGCCGAGAGCATGGCCGCCGGGCTCGCGGCGCTCGCCTTCGTGGCCGCCGTCCGCTGGTGGGACACCTCCCGCGGCGGCCCGCGCACGGTGGCGACCGTACGCACCCACCGGCCGGCCCCGGGGGAGATCTGGCTGGCCATGGTGCCGCTGCGGGAGGATCCCGCCCGTCAGCTGCGCCACTACTGCGTGGTGCTGGCCGCTCGCGCCGACCATGCGGAGGTGGCCCAGATCACCAGCAAGGACAAGGACGGGCGATCCGACTACGTCCGGATGCCCAACGACGGCTGGGACAAGGTCTCCGGCCGCCCCCACTGGGTGGAGACGGGCCTCCCACCGCGCCGGGTCGCGTACGGGATGTT
This sequence comes from Streptomyces sp. NPDC048349, assembly GCF_040651925.1. Classification (NCBI taxonomy): domain Bacteria; kingdom Bacillati; phylum Actinomycetota; class Actinomycetes; order Kitasatosporales; family Streptomycetaceae; genus Streptomyces; species Streptomyces sp. NPDC048349. Next base: position 18,022 of record NZ_JBEZLA010000065.1, read on the forward strand.
CCTCAAGTCCCGCCCCCAGGGCCACTGTCCGGCCCCGGTGTGGCGCGAGCTCAGCCGGCAGCTCGACTGATGCCGGCACGGGTCACAGCCGGTGGACCCGCTCCTCCTCGAAGGCCAGCGGATGGCGTCCGGCGGCCAGCAGCCGCAGGCCCGGCGCGCGGCAGAGCAGGTCGCCCAGCCAGTGAACGGCCGCCGGGGTGAGCCGGTCGCTGCCGTCGAGGACGAGCAGCATGTCGCGCTCGGCGAGCCAGGAGGCGGCGTTGGCCGTCCCGCAGGGGAGTAAGGGCATGCCCGGTACGCAGCCCAGGGCGGCCGTCAGGTCCCGTACCCCGAAGGCGCGGTCCAGGTCGACCACGGCCACCCCGTCGTAGAAGTTGGACGCGAGCCGCCGGGCGATCTCCCGCACCAGCAGGCTCCGCGGCTCCTGGAACCTGCCCGTCACCGTCAGCACGCGTCCCCGCCGGACGGCGGTCAGCAGCCGCGACATCTCCGCGGACGTAGCCGGCAGTGTTCCGGACGCCCCTGATTCCCCCATCGGCACGATGCCCCCCATCGCATGCGTGACCAAGTGCGGCCAGAGGGTAGTTTCAAGCCGCATGACGACGATTATGCGCCGGTTGCGCCGTAAGACCAGGGGAACGTCGTATTCCTGCGAAGGTACCTGCCTCCGCGCAGGTCAGGCCCACGCGGCGCGGTGCGGAGCCGGGGGGAGCCGGCGCCCGCCCGGCGGGCCCGGGACGACCGCCCCGACCGCGCCGACCGCCCCGGCCCGGCGGTGTGCGTGGTGTCGTACGAGGTCCTCCTGCCGGTAGCGCCGCGTCCCGTCGTGCCAGACGGCGATGGCGGCCATCCACTGCTGCAGTTCCCGGGCGTTGCGGTCCAGGGCCGCACGGGCCGCGGCGTCCAGCCCGTAGTCCGCGTACATCACGGGGAGTTCCTTCTCCACGACGTGCTCGAACTGCTTCATCCGCGAGGTCATCAGGTCGTTCGCGATCCGCAGCGCCGTCGGGTAGTCGCACTGGAAGAAGTTCTCGGCGACGAGCAGGAAGTTGTGCAGCTCGCCCTCGTACTCCACCTCCTTCTGGTAGGAGTACACGTCGTTCATGACGGCCGAGTAGTCGCACGCCGCCTGGTGCATGGACCGCACGGCCGTACTGCCGTAGACCTCCTGCGGCACGACGTCCAGGTGCGCCAACCGGGCGAGCGCGGTGGTCATCGGCGAGCCGAAGGTCAACCGGCGCATCTCCAGGTAGTCCACCGGGTCCGGTACCCGGTTGTGGAACTGGTTGTCCAGCTCCCAGTGCCAGCTGTCCACCATCTGCTCCACGCCCGCCCGGAACAGCTCACGGCCGCGCGCCGGCATCGGCGTGGCCGTACGCCGCCACAGGTCGGCCAGCCCCCGCTCCATGGCGTTCGCCGGGGGCGGCGGAGCCGAGAGGTCCAGCGGCATGCAGGCGAACAGCCGCCCGGTCTGCACCTTGGCGGCGGCCAGGCTCCGGCTGGTGCCGAAGACCAGCGGATACAGGTCGTCCGCGTACGTGCCCCAGCTCAGCCAGCCCGCGCTGATGTCCAGGGCCTCGGACGAGCCCCCCGGGTCGATGCCCGCCGAGCACAGCGCGAAGTCGTAGTCCCGTGCCTTCTCCTCCCACCACAGGCCCTCGTCGAAGAAGCCCATCCGCCGGTTCCACTCGATGAGCCGCTCCCGGGCGCCGGCCAGGTGCGGATTGAGGACGTTGCGGTACGGCATGTAGAACTCCGGGATCACCGAAGGACCCACCCGGTGGGGGACGTTGCCGTGCCGGCGCGCCCGCCGCGCGCCGCCGGTCAGGCCCAGCAGCGCCTTGATGTTGGCCCCGGTGGTCCCCAGCCCGGTCGGGCCGCGCAGTGCGGAACCGGCCCGGCCCGGACGGGAGTTCATGTACCGGCTGGAGCGCATGTGCCACTCGTGGCCGCCGGACTGCCAGTCCTGGAGCCCGCGGGCGTACGTGAGGACGGCGAGGACCTCGGCCGGGTCCAGGCCCTTCTCCGCGAAGAGCACCGGCAGTTCGGTGAAGAAGGTGCTCTCGAACTGCTGGAGCCGCGAGGTCAGCATGTTGTTCAGCTGGTCGGCCGCCTCCTGGGTGGTGCAGCCGAAGAACCGCTCCAGGACCAGCACCCCGTTGCTGAGCTCGCCCTCCTTCCCGATTTCCCGCTCGTACGAGAACAGGTCGTTGCGCAGGTGCACCGAGTCGGCGAAGCAGTCGCGCAGGACGCGCAGCGCCCGCTCCCCGGAAACGGACGGGGGCACCTCGACCCCCACCGCGTGCTCGACGATCCCCGCGGACCAGGGCGCGCCGCCCACCTTGCGGCGCTGTTCCACGTACTCCACCGGGTTGGACACCCGGCCGATGGTGATGTTGTCGAGCTCCCACAGCGACTCGTGGAGCAGATGGCGGGTGCTGGCGCTGAAGCGCCCGATCCAGTCCGCCGAATGGCCCGGCACCGTACGCCGCCACAGGTCGGCCAGTCCCGCCTCCACCGGATTGGCAGGCTCGGGCATCGGCGCACCGGCGTCGGCCGGCATGAACGGGGCCAGGCGCTCGAGCGCGTCCCGCCCGGCCGCCCGGTCACCGGAGCGCTTGAAGCGCTCCAGGAACCAGTCGTCGAAGAAGAACACCCACACGTACCAGTCGGTGACGAGCGAGAGCATCGGGCCGTCGCATTCCGGGTGGGTGTAGGCGCACAAGAGCGCGTAGTCGTGCGCCTCCAGGTCGGCCGGGCCCCAGACGCCCGAGCCTTCCAGCATCCCCAGGTCCGCGGCCCACGCGCGGGTGTGCGTCCGGGCCTCCTCAAGGTGGGGGTTGAGGCGGGCGGGATGCGGGAGGTAGAACTCGGGCAGCTCGAAGGGCTGCCGGGAGGCGTGCTCCTGCCGAGCGGTCATGTCGGGACCCCCTCAGTCATCGAAACCCGGTCGTCGAACTCAGTCGTCGAAACGGGAGATCTCCACGTTCTCCAGCACCCCGACGGCGTCCGGCACGAGGATCGCCGCCGAGTAGTAGGCCGTGACCAGGTAGGAGATGATCGCCTGCTCGTTGATGTGCATGAAGCGGACGGACAGGCCCGGCTCGTACTCGTCGGGCAGCGCCACCGGGTGCAGCCCGACGACCCCCTCGTTGTCCTCGCCCGTGCGCAGCACCAGGATCGAGCTGGTCCGCTCCGGCGTCACCGGGATCTTGTTGCAGGGCAGCAGCGGCACCCCGCGCCAGGACGGGACCCGGTGGCCCTGGAAGTCGACGCTGTCCGGGTACAGGCCGCGCCTGCTGCATTCGCGGCCGAAGGCGGCGATGGTGCGCGGATGGGCCAGGAAGTACTGCGACCCCCGCCGCCGGCTGAGGAGTTCGTCCATGTCGTCGGGGGTCGGCGGACCGGTGCGGGGGTAGATCCGCTGCTCGTAGTCGGCGTTGTGCAGCAGCCCGAACTCCGCGTTGTTGATCAGCTCGCTCTCCTGGCGTTCCTTCAATGCCTCGACGGTCAGGCGGAGTTGCTGCTCGGACTGGTTCATCGGCTGGTTGTAGAGGTCGGCGACCCGGGAGTGCACGCGCAGGACGGTCTGCGCGACGCTCAGCTCGTACTCGCGCGGGCTGAGGTCGTAGTCGACGTACGTGCCCGGCAGCAGCACCTCGCCGGTGTGGCCGGCGGACAGGTCCACGGCCTCGCTGCCCCGGCGGCCGACGCGCTCCGCCTCCAGATAGGCCTCCGCGTGCCGGCGCAGCGCGGCGGAGCTGTTCAGGGCCGCGTCCCAGTCGCCGCGGTTGAAGGTCATCGTCACCACGTCGGTCTGGGCGCGGGCGGTGAACTCCCAGCGGGCGTCGGGCAGTGGATGGTGGCCGAAGTGGTCGCCGTCGCTGAGCACGCCCAAACTGGCCTCGTCCCCGTACGCGCCCTCGCTCAGCCGCTCGATGCGGCCGTGCGCGATGAGGTAGATCTTGTCCACGGGCTCACCGCGCCGCACGATGACGTCGCCCTTGCGGAACTCCTCCTTGACGAACCGGTCGGCGATGGCCTTGACCACCTGGTCGTCGGGGAAGTTCCGCAGCATGCCGAGCTCGCGCAGCATGGCCGGGATGACCCGTAGTTCCGAGCCGGTCTTCACGAAGGTGATGCGCCCGTCGCCGAGGGTGTAGCTGACGGTCCGGTTGACCCGGTACGTGCCGCCGCCCGTCTGCACCCACGGCAGGATCCGCAGCAGCCAGCGCGAGCTGATCCCCTGCATCTGCGGCGCGGACTTGGTGGTGGTGGCCAGGTTCCGGGCGGCTTCGGTGCTCAGGCTCTGCCGGGCGGCGGCGGTCAGGTGCTCGACGCCCACTTCGGCGCTGGGATCGACGGACATGGCGGGCCTTCCTCTCGGTCGGTCTTCCGGGGAGCAGCGGGCCGAGTGCGGGGCGGCGTGCGGGGCGGGCGGCGTGCGGGACGGCGTGGGGAGTGACCGGAGCCAACGATCCCGCTCCGTGTGATCTGCCGTGCTCCCGTACGCCATCGCCACGCGGTGTGACCGCGCGCCGCCGAGCGCACACGTCTTAGTTAGGGGCAGGACGGCCTCACCCGGTACATCCGTCCCCGCCCCGCCGTGTTGAATGTCCGACCGCGTTGAATGGATGGACACGTGTACGAGCTGGGCGGTTCTGATGGCCAAGCGTGAACCCAACGGACGACTCCGCACCCTCCTCACCGACGCGCGCTGGAGCGGGCAGGACTTCGCACGCGCCGTCAACGCCGTGGCCGCCGAGGCGGGCCTCACCCTGCGTTACGACCGGACCTCGATCTCGCACTGGCTGGCCGGCACCCGGCCGCCCGCGCACGTCGTCGCCCTCGCCGCCGAGGCGCTCAGCCGCCGCACCGGACGGCGGATCAGCGCGGCCGACACCGGGCTCACCCGGCCCGCGGGGATCAGGGCGAGGGAGCGGCCCGACGCCGAACCGCAGGGCGCCGACGCCCTGGCCCTGCTGGGCGAGATCCCCGTCTACTCCTCGGCCTGGCGGCCCCCGGGCTGGCCGCCACCGGGCGGAGCCGGGGCTCCCGCACGGCTGTCCGGGCGGATCGGGGCGGACCACGTGGACGCCGCCGAGGCCGTCCTGCCGGTCTTCCGCAACGCCGACATGATGTTCGGGAGCGGTCTGGCCCGGCCGGCCCTGACCCGCTACCTCGCCACCACCGTGGCGCCCTGGCTCCGGGCGGGCGCCGCACCCGCGGTACGGCACCGGCTGCTGGGCTGCGCCGCGCGGCTCGCGTACACCGCCGGGTTCCTCTGCTTCGACGGCAACCAGCAGGGCATGGCGCAGGCCTACTACCGGGCCGGCCTGCGGCTCGGCCAGGAGGCCGGCGACCCCGGCTGCTGGGCGCCGGTGCTGCGCTCCATGAGCGTGCAGGCCCACTACCTGGGCCACCGGAAACAGGCGTGGGAGCTGGCCGGAGCGGCCGCCCGGGAGGCGGGGCGGCTGCCCGCCCTCCAGGCCGCCTTCGTCACCGGACAGCTCGCCGTCGCGGAGGCCGCCTGCGGTGACCGACGGGCCGCGCTGACCCATCTGGCCGAAGCGGAGCGGCTGTTGGAGCGGTCGGACGGGCAGCGGGCGGCCATCGGGGACTACCACCACGCCGCGCTCGCCCATCAGCAGGCCGAGGCGCTGGCCGCCCTCGGGGACGTGCGCGGTGCGATCGCCGCGCTCGGGACGTCACTGCGCCGGCGGCCGCCGGGCGAGCGCCGGGCGCGTGCGGTCACCCTCGCCCGGCTGGCCGAGCTCCACCTGCACCAGGGCCACGTGGAACGGGCCTGCGCCACCTGGCACGAGATGCTGGACGCGGTGCCCCAACTGGACTCCGCGCGGGTGGACGAAGCCCTGCGCCGGCTGCGCGGCCGCCTCCAGCCGGTGGGCGGCAACCGCACGGCGCGGGCGCTGCTGGCCCGCGCCCGCGCGCTCGCGTAGCCCGCGCAGCAGGGCGCAGGACGTCGCGCCGGATGTCGCGCCGGAACCCGTCCGTCAGGCGGGCCCGTGGTACCGCGGGGTCGTGGCGTGCCACTCCTTCGCCCCGCCCATCCAGTTCCAGACCCCCTCCAGGAAGCGGCCCAACGCCGGTGAGCCGAGGGCAGCCAGGGCGGCCGACTCCGCCTCGACCGTGCGCATCACCTCGTCGTGGACCGCGGCCGTACGGTTCACCGCTTCCTGGAGGGAGCAGTGCTCCTCGGCCGCGATCAGGCGGGGCAGATTGGTGTCGTCGGGGTCTTCGCGGGCCATCGAGTACAGGTCGTTGAGCAGGCAGGTGGCCACCCCCGCGTACATGTACGTGCGCCGGACCCGGGCGTCCGCGAACTCCGGCGCGGGCACCTCGTAGCCGCCGACCGGATCGGTCAGCACCATGCAGGGGAAGAAACCGTTCTCGTACCGGTGCACCAGGTACTCCCAGACCGGCGGCCGGCGCCCGGACATCCGCCACTCGGCCTCGTGGTTGTAGCCGACGAACATCACGGCCAGCTGGTAGCGCAGACGGGTCACCTGGGTCGGGGTGGCGAACGCGGCGAGGTGCTCCAGGCTGGAGCGGAAGGCCCGCAGTACCGGTTCGGCCGCCACCCGCTCCTCGAACCACCGCTCGTACCCCGCCGGCAGGCGCACCGGGTCGACCACGGCGTGCGCAAGGGCCGTGCGCAGGCCGAGCAGGCCGGGGTCCGCGTCCTCGCCCGCGTCGGCCCAGTGGTCGTCCACGGACCATTCGGAGAGGCCGCACTTGGCGGCCGCGAGGAGCCGGTCGGGGTCGTCGCAGTCCGGGTGCGCGAGCATCATCAGGCGGCCGAAGTGGCAGGCGCGCAGGGCGTCCAGGCGGCCCGCGTAGATCCCGGTCTCGGCCGCCCACAGGACGAGCCGGTCGTTGACGACGTCGGCCAGCGCCGGGTCGTCCCGGACGGCGTCGGGGCAGTACAGCGGGGGGATGACGATCCCCGTGCCGGTGGCCGTGCCCGTGCCCCGGGAGGGGTCGGGGGCGGGGCGGGCGCCGGGGGCGGGTCGCGTCGGCGCGGTGCCCAGGCCGCTGCGGCCTTCGAGCAGCCGGCGTACGACCTGCGCCGGGTCGGCGGCGGCCGCGCGGGGGCGGCCCGGGGCGTGGGAGGGTGCGCGGTCCATGGGTCCTCCTGCGGGTCGGCACACCCACCCATGGAGCGCGCGCCGGCCCCGGATCCGGTAGGGCCGGGAGGACCGGGCCTGTTGAAGATCCGGAGCCGTTGAAAGCCCGTACGGCCCTGCGCGCGCCCGGCCGTTCGTACAGGAGTGCAGGGCTTCAACCGGGCCGGATTTTCAACAGACGCCCGGGCCGGTCCGGCTACCGCACGCGACACCCGGCGCCCCACGGTGGGCGTGCAGCACGCTCCGCGCGACCGACGCAGGGAGGAACCCCGCATGACCGCAGAGGCGCAGCCACCCCTGACCCCCGCCGACGACCGGCAGCTGAGCCTGAGCACCGCCGCGGCCCGCAACCTCGCGACGACCACCAAGTCCGTGCCCCAGATGCAGGGCATCAGCTCCCGCTGGCTGCTGCGCATGCTGCCCTGGGTGGACCTCGGCGCCGGCACCTACCGCGTCAACCGACGCCTGACCCATGCCGTCGGCCGCGGCCGGGTCTCCTTCGTCCAGACGGGCGCGGACGACGTACGCATCCTCGCCCCCACCCTCACCGAACTGCCCGCCCTCAAGGGCTACGGGGACACGGCCGTCCTGGAGGATCTGGCCGGGCGCTTCGTCAAGCGCGACCTGCGCGCCGGCGACGTGCTCGTGGAGGCGGGAGCCGCCGTCGACGAGGTGTTCGTCATCGCCCACGGCCGCTTCGAGAAGCGGGCCGAGGGCAAGTACGGCGGCGCCGAACTCCTCGGCGTGGCGGCCGACGGCGACCAGCTCGGCGACGACGCCCTCGGCCGCGCCGACCCGCGGTGGGGGTACGGCGTACGGGCCGCGACCGCCGGCACCGTCATGGTGCTGCGGTGGAGCTCCTTCCTGGAGGTGCTCGGCCGCGCGGCGAGTCTGCGCACCCACCTCGACGAGTACGTGGAGAACGGCCGCCGGCCTGTCAACCGGCGCGGCGAGGCCGACATCGAGCTCTCCTCCGGCCATGCGGGCGAGGCCCGGCTGCCCGCCACCTTCGTCGACTACGAACTGCGCCCGCGCGAGTACGAACTGAGCCTCGCCCAGACCGTTTTGCAGATCCACACCCGGGTCGCCGACCTCTACAACGATCCGATGAACCAGTTCGAGCAGCAACTGCGCCTGACGGTGGAGGCGATGCGCGAACGCCAGGAGTCCGAGCTCCTCAACAACCGCGACTTCGGCCTGCTGCACAACGCCGACTACGGACAGCGCATCAGCACCTGGTCCGGCCCGCCCACCCCCGACGACATGGACGACCTGCTCAGCATGCGCCGCGGCACCCGGTTCTTCCTCGCGCACCCCAAGACCATCGCCGCGTTCTTCCGCGAGTGCAACAAGCGCGGCCTCGCCCTGGACACCGTGGAGGTCCACGGGAAGCAGATGCCGTCCTGGCGCGGCATCCCGGTCCTGCCCTGCGGAAAGATCCCCGTCGTCGGCGGCCACACCAGCTCCGTCCTGGCCCTGCGCACCGGAGAGGACAACGGAGGCGTCATCGGCCTGCGCCCGGCCGCGATCCCGGAACAGATCGAACCCGGCCTCAACGTCCGCTGCATGGGCATCGACCGGAAGTCGGTCATGTCCTACCTGGTCAGCTCCTACTACTCGGCGGCCATCCTGGTCCCCGACGCCATCGGAATCCTGGAGAACGCCGACATCGCCGCCGCCCGTTCCTAGCCTTCCCAGCCCGTGCCGAGCAGCCGAAAGGACCCACCCGTCATGACCCCCTCCCAGGACGCTCCCGGGACCGGCGTCCTCACCAGCCGCTACCAGCGGTCCGTGGCCGCCTACTGGAACCAGGAGAAGAACCCCGTCAACCTCCGCCTCGGCGAGGTCGACGGCACCTACCACCACCACTACGGCATCGGCCAAGCCGACTGGAGCGTGCTCGACGGCCCCGAGTCGAGCCGGGAGGAGCGCGTCGTACGCGAACTGCACCGGCTCGAATGCGCCCAGGCGGACCTCCTCGCCGACCACCTCGGGGACCTCGGGCCCGGGCACCGCGTGCTGGACGCGGGCTGCGGCCGCGGCGGCGGGAGCTTCGTCGCCCACCAGCGCTACGGCTGCCGGGTGGACGGCATCTCCATCTCCGAATCCCAGGTGGCCTTCGCCAACGAGCAGGCCCGGCAGCGCGGGGTCGCGCAGGAGGTCCGCTTCCACTTCAGGAACATGCTCGACACCGGATTCCCGGCGGGCTCCATGAGCGCGATCTGGAACAACGAGAGCACCATGTACGTCGAACTCGCGCTGCTCTTCGCCGAGCACGCAAGGCTGCTGCGCCGCGGCGGCCGCTACGTCACCATCACCGGCTGCTACAACGACGCCTACGGGCTCCCCTCCCGGGCCGTCAGCGAGATCAACGCCCACTACATCTGCCATGTCCATCCCCGCAGCACCTACTTCAAGGAGCTCGCCGCCCACCGGCTCGTTCCCGTCGGCGTGGTGGACCTGACGGCCGCCGCCATCCCGTACTGGGAGCTGCGCGGCCGCTCCGCCCTGACCACGGGCATCGAGGACGCCTTCCTGGAGGCCTACAAAGGCGGCAGTTTCCAGTACCTGCTGATCGCCGCCGACCGGGTCTGATTCCGGGAACGGTTGTCCGAAAGCCGATCTTGGGCTCTACTGCTGTGCAGCCCCCCGACGGGGGCACGTGCGGGGGAGGGACCAGAATGACAGCGGACCGGCGGACGGACCGGCGGACGGACCGGCGGACGGGCCGGCGGGCGGGCCGGCGGGCGGGCCGTCCGGTGTCGCACCGGCGTCGATCGGGATTCCGCGGCCGCAGGCCGCTGCTGACCCTGCTCGTCTCCGCCTTCCTCCTCGTCGGGGTGTGCGCGGCCACCGGCATCGCCTGGGACCCCTTCGACCCGGCGTCCGCACGCGGCGCTTCCGCCCCGGAGATCAACGCCCCCCAATCCGGCGACCCCGGTGCCGCGTCCGCGGACCCCGCACCGGCCGCCCCGCCCCCCGCCGCCGGAACCCCGCCGCCCACCCCGGGCGCGGCAGCCGGCGACGCCCCCGGGGACGCGGCCGGCACGGGCGCGGCGCGCCCCGCCGGAGCCCTGCCCTTCGACCTGCCCCAGCAGGCCGTCCTGCGCTCCGGCGCGGCCGGCAAGAAGCTCGTGTTCGCCCACTACTTCACCCCCTACCCCCTCTCCCTCGACAACGCGCCCGCGGACGGCGACTACTACACCCGCCACTACCTGAACCCGGCCGGGGAGAGCGGCAAGCACGGGAAGTACGGCGGCCTGCTGCGCGACCGGCCGCTTCCCGTCGAACCGAAGTCCGGTGACTGGGAGTACGCCAACCTCCAGCAGGAGGTGCGCACCGCCCGGGCGGCGGGCCTCGACGGGTTCACCCTCGACGTGCTCTCCCTCTCCGGCCGGAACTGGGACCGCTGCAACCTGCTGATGGCGGCGGCCCGTTCGGTGGATCCCAGCTTCAAGATCATGCTGATGCCCGACATGACCTCGCTGAAGACCGACGATCCCGCCGTCCTCGCCGAGGCGATCGCCACGCTCGGCGACGCCCCGGCCGCCCACCGGCTCCCCGACGGCCGGCTCGTCGTCTCCCCCTTCAAGGCGGAGGAGAAGAGCGCCGCGTGGTGGACCGAGGTCCTGGAGGTCCTGCGCACCCGGCACGGCGTCAGGACCGCGTTCGTCCCGCTCTTCCTCGACTTCGACGCCCACCACGGCGCGTTCGCCCCCATCAGCCACGGCTTCTCCGAGTGGGGCAGCCGCAGTTACGTCGGGCAGGAGAGCAGCACCCGGGACGTCCGGCGGGCGCACGACCTGGGCAAGATCTGGATGCAGCCCGTCTCGGTCCAGGACGCGCGCCCCAACCAGGGCGTCTACGACGAGGCCGGCAACACCGCCACCCTGCGCTCCACCTGGACGCACGCGATCGAGGACGGGGCCGACTGGGTGCAGCTCACCACCTGGAACGACTACTCGGAAGGCACCCAGTTCGCACCCTCCCTGCACAACGGCCACGCCTACCTGGACCTGACCTCCTACTACCTCACCCGGTTCAAGACGGGCAGCTGGCCGAAGATCGTCCGGGACACGCTGTACCTCACCGCCCGCACCCAGTTCGCGGCCGCCGATCCGACGGGCGACCAGTCGCTGCTGATGGCCCCGCGCAAGGGCAGCGCCGCGCCCCGGGACACGGTGGAGGTGCTCAGCTTCCTCACCGAGCCCGCCGTCGTGCGGACGGCCGTCGGATCCGCGAAGGACACCCACCAGGCCCCCGCGGGCGTGCACTCCGAGCTGCTGCCGCTGAAGACGGGCGCCGCCTCGGCGGCGGTGGTGCGTGGCGGCAAGACCGGGGCGCAGGTGCGGCTGCCGCACCCGGTGGACCGCACGGTGGAGGTCCAGGACCTCCAGTACCACGCGGCGACCAGCGGCCGGTAGCGGCAGGGGTACGGGCGGGCCCACGGCACCGGGCGGGCCGGGGCAGGCCACCCTGTCGCGATTGGCCTTGTCGGGCCGGGCGCCGCCCTTGCATGATCCGGAAGCAGCCCCGCCGCACCGCTCACCCGGAGGTACCGTGACCGAGCCGTCCATCCCGTCCACCCCGACCGCCTTTCCCGGCGGCCGGTCCCTCTTCCGGCTGGACCCCGACGTCGCCCACCTCAACCACGGCTCCTACGGCGCGGTCCCCGTCCCCGTCCAGGAAGCACAGGAGGCGCTGCGCGCCGAGGCCCACGCCGACCCCGACGCCTTCTTCAACGGGGTCTCCGCGCGCCTGGACCGGGCCCGGGCCACGATCGCAGCCCGTCTCGGCGCGGACCCCGAGGGCATTGCCTTCATCTCGAACGCCACCGAGGGCGCCAACCTCGCCCTCGACGCCATCCCGCTCGCCGACGGCGACGAGATCCTGGTCACCGACCACGGCTACGGCACCGTGACCGCGGCGGCCGCCCGCCGGGCCACCGTCACCACCGTGGCCCTGGACCCGCGGCTGCCCGACGAGGACGCCGTCCGCGAGACCGTGCTGGCAGCGCTCACGCCCCGCACCAAGGTGGCCCTGCTCGATCACGTCAGCTCGCCGACGGCCCGCCTCGTCGCGGGCCCCCGGCTCCTCGCCGACCTCGCCGCGCGCGGGATCACCACCGTCGTCGACGGGGCCCACACCCCCGGCACGCTGGCCGAGCCGATCGCCGCCGGCGCGGACTTCTGGTTCGGGAACCTGCACAAGTGGGGCTACGCCCCGCCCGGCAGCGCCCTGCTCGCCGTGGCCCCCGCCCACCGGGCCCGCGTCAGGGCCCTGGTGCCCTCCTGGGAGGACCACCGGGGTTTCCCCCGCTCGGTCGAATACCGGGCCACCGCCGACTACACCGGCTGGCTGGCCGCCCCCGAGGGCCTCGACCTGATCGACCGCCTCGACGCCGCCAAGGTACGGGCCCACAACAGCGCGCTCGCCGGGTACGGCGCGGACCTGCTCGCCCGGCTGCCCGGGTTCAGCGTCCTGCCGCACACCCCGGGCCTGCCGATGCGCTCCCTGCTGCTGCCGCGCGGCCTCGCCGAGACCCAGGAGGCCGCCCGTACGCTGCGCGAGGACATCGCGGCGAAGCTCCGTACCCGGGTCCTGGTCTGGCCCCGGCCGGGCGGCGGCGGCCTGCGCGTCTGCGCGCAGGTCTACAACCGTCCCGAGGAGTACGAACGCCTCGCCGCCGCCCTGCCCGCCTTCCTGTCGGCGTGAGGGCTCAGTCGCGCCGCAGCAGGTACGTGTCCATGATCCAGCCCTTGCGGGCGCGGGCCTCGGTGCGCAGCTCCTCGATCCGGCCGGCGACGTCCGCGAGCTTGCCCGAGACCAGGATCTCGTCCGGGGTGCCGACGTAGGCCCCCCAGTAGATGAACAGGTCCCGGTCCAGGTGCGCGGTGAAGGCGTGCCGCGCGTCCAGCATCACCACCACGTCGTCCACGTCCTGCGGCCAGCCCTCGGCCAGCCGCCGCCCGGTGGTGATCTGGACCGGCCGCCCGACCCTGTTCAGGTTCGTCCGGTGCCGCGCCAGCAGCGCCGAAATGCTGCTGATGCCCGGGACCACCTCGTGCTCGAAGGCCACCCGGCCCCGCTCCAGCACCTCGTCGAGGATCGCGAGCGTGGAGTCGTACAGCGACGGGTCGCCCCACACCAGGAACGCCCCGGTCTCGCCCTCCGCCAGATCCTCCGCGATGAACCGCTCGAAGAGCTCGGCCCGCGCGCTGCGCCAGCCGTCCACCGTCGGGGTGTAGTCGGCCGGGGTGCGGTCCCGGTCCGGGTCGCGGCCCTCCACCAGCCGGTGGCCGGGACGGGCGTGCTCGTCGAGCATCGCGCGCCGCAGCCCCGTCAGGTCCGCCTTCTCCTCGCCCTTCTCCAGGATGAGGAATGCGTCCGCCGCGCCGATCGCCCTGACCGCCTGGAGGGTCAGATGGTCCGGGTCGCCCGCGCCTATGCCGATCACTGAGAACTTCTTCACGCCGCTATTCTGCCCCTCATGCGTGCCGCCCTGTTCGTCACCTGCGTCAACGACGCGCTGTACCCGCGCACGGGCGTCGCCGTCGTACGCCTCCTGGAGCGGCTCGGCGTCACCGTGGACTTCCCGGCGGCCCAGAGCTGCTGCGGGCAGCCCCAGTACAACACCGGCTACCGGCACGAGGCCGAACCGCTGCTGCGGCGCACGGCCGAGGCCTTCGCCGGGTACCCGTACGTCGTCACCCCCTCGGCGTCCTGCGCCGCGATGGTCCGCGAACAGTACCCGCGCATCGGCCGGAAGGCGGCGGCGGAGGGGCGCGACGGCGAGCTGGCCGCCCTCGCCGACGGGCTGGCGCCGCGCGTGTACGAGCTGACCGAGTTCCTGGTCGACGTGCTGGGAGTGACCGACGTCGGCGCGTACTTCCCGCACACCGTCACCTACCACCCCTCCTGCCACGGCCTGCGCGGCCTCAGGCTGGGAGACCGGCCGCGCCGGCTGCTGGCCGCCGTCAAGGGCCTGGAACTGCTCGAGCTGCCCGGCGCCGAGGAGTGCTGCGGCTTCGGGGGCACCTTCGCCGTCAAGAACCCGGACGTATCGGCCGCGATCGGGATCGACAAGATCCACAGCGCGGCCGCCACCGGGGCCCGGGTGCTGTGCGGCGCCGACACCTCCTGTCTGGCCCACCTGGACGGCCTGCTGCGCCGCGCCGGCGCACCGCTGCGGGCCCTGCACCTCGCCGAGATCCTGGCCGCGACCGAGCAGGAGCCCCCGTCATGACCGGCACGTTCCTCGGCATGCCCGCGTTCCCCGAGGCGGCCCGCACCGCCGTGGGCAACGGCGTCCTGCGCGCCAACCTGCGCCGCGCCACCCACACCATCCGCGACAAACGGGCCCGCGCGGTCGCCGAACTGGCCGACTGGGACCGGCTGCGCGCCGCAGGCCGCGCGGTCAAGGACCACACCCTGCGCCATCTCGACCGCTACCTCCTCCAGCTGGAGGCCGCGGTGAGCGCCGCGGGCGGCACGGTCCACTGGGCGGCCGACGCGGACGAGGCCAACCGCATCGTGACGGAGCTGGTGCTCGCCACCGGGGAGCGCGAGGTCGTCAAGGTCAAGTCCATGGCCACCCAGGAGATCGGGCTCAACGAGGCGCTGGAGGCCGCCGGGATCGCCGCGTACGAGACCGACCTCGCCGAACTCATCGTCCAGCTCGGCCGCGACCGCCCCTCGCACATCCTGGTCCCGGCGATCCACCGCAACCGCGCCGAGATCCGTGACATCTTCCGCACGGAGATGGGCCGGTGGGGACGCCCGGCGCCCGAGCCGCTGGGCGACGACCCGCGCGAACTCGCCGAGGCGGCCCGCCTGCACCTGCGCGAGAAGTTCCTGCGGGCCAAAGTCGCCGTCTCCGGGGCCAACTTCATGGTCGCCGAGACCGGCACCATGGTCGTCCTGGAGTCCGAGGGAAACGGCCGGATGTGCCTGACCCTGCCCCGTACCCTCATCTCGGTCGTCGGCATCGAGAAGGTCGTCCCCACCTTCCGCGACTTGGAGATCTTCCTCCAGACCCTGCCGCGCTCCTCGACGGCCGAGCGGATGAACCCGTACACGACGATGTGGACGGGCACCACCGAAGGCGACGGACCCGCCGCCTTCCACCTCGTCCTCCTCGACAACGGCCGCACCGACACCCTCGCCGACGAGGTCGGCCGCCAGGCCCTGCGCTGCATCCGGTGCTCCGCCTGCCTCAACGTCTGCCCCGTCTACGAACGGGCCGGCGGCCACGCCTACGGATCGGTCTACCCGGGCCCCATCGGCGCCATCCTCAGCCCCCAACTCCGCGGCACCGCCGGCGAGATCGACGCGTCACTGCCCTACGCCTCCACCCTCTGCGGGGCCTGCTACGAGGTGTGCCCCGTGGCCATCGACATCCCCGAGGTCCTCGTCCACCTGCGCGAACGGGTCGCCCAGGGCGGCCCCGTGACCCGGGACGGCATCCGCGTCACGCTCCGCCCGGCGCACGGCCACACCGCGGAACGGGCCGCCATGCGCGCCGCCCGGCTGCTGCTGGACCGGCCGGGCGCGCTGCGCGCGGGGGAGCGCCTGCTGGCCCGGGCCCGCCGGCTCGCCCCCCGCCGGCTGCCGGGACCGGGCCGGGCGTGGACCGACACCCGCGAACTGCCCCGCCTTCCCGCCGAGTCCTTCCGCGACTGGTGGGCCCGAGAACGGGGGAACCCGCAATGAGCAGCAGGGACCGCATCCTGGGCCGGATCCGCCGGGCCCTGCCGGCGGACACCCCGCACACGGAGGTCCCCCGGGACTACCTCCGCGTCCACGGCACCCGCACGCCCGCCCAGAGCGCCGACCTGCTCGCAGCCCACCTCGCCGAATACCGGGCGAAGGTCCACCGCACGGACGAGGACGGCCTGCCGCTGCTGCTGATGCGGCTGCTCGCGGCACGCGGCTCCACGACGGTCCTCGTCCCGCCCGCCCTGCCCCCGCACTGGCTCGCGGCAGCCGACCCGACCCGCGTCCACGACCGGGCCGGATCCACCGCGGCCGAACTCGACCGGGTCGACAGCGTCGTCACCGGCTGCGCCCTGGCCGTCGCCGAGACCGGCACCATCGTCCTCGACGGCGGCCCCGACCAGGGCCGGCGCCGCATCACCCTGATCCCCGAGCACCACATCTGCGTGGTCCGCGTGCCGGACCAGGTGGTGGACTCGGTACCGCAGGCTCTGGAACGCCTCGACCCCGCCCGCCCGCTGACCTGGATCTCCGGCCCCTCGGCCACCAGCGACATCGAACTCGAGCGCGTGGAGGGCGTGCACGGCCCCCGCACCCTGGAGGTGGTCCTCCTCGACGCACAATGAGGCCATGCCATCCCACATCGCCCTGACCGCCCTCGTGGTCCACGACTACGACGAGGCCATCGACTTCTACACCCGCGCCCTCGGCTTCGACCTCGCCGAGGACACCGCCCGCCCGGACGGCTCGCGCTGGGTCGTGGTCCGCCCGCCCGGCGCCAAGGAGGCCGCGCTGCTGCTGGCCCGCGCCAAGGACGAGGCCCAGCGCTCCCGCGTCGGCGACCAGACCGGCGGCCGCGTCGGCTTCTTCCTCCACACCGACGACTTCGCGCGCGACCACGCCCGGATGACGGCCGAGGGCGTGCGCTTCCTCGAGGAGCCGCGCCACGAGGCGTACGGCTCCGTCGCCGTCTTCGAGGACCTGTACGGAAACCGCTGGGACCTGCTGGAGCCCGCCGCGTCGTAGAGCCGGGCGGGCGTGGCCGGTGACGCCGATGGCGGACCGTACCGAGTCGGGCGCGCGGGCCGCCGCCGGTCAGGCGCGGCGCGGCCCGCCGGGGGCGTTCGGCGGGCCGGCCAGGCCGGGGGCCTCGGCCGCCGCGTCGACGTGTTCCCCGGCCGCCACCCGCCCGGCCAGCTCCCGGGCCCACCCCACCAGCCCCGCGACGTCGATCCCGTACGCGTCCTCCAGCCCGGCCAGGGCGTCGGCCCCGCGCAGCAGCAGCCGCGCCCCGCCGACCGCGTTGCCGCGCGCCGCGTGCGTCAGCCCGACCGCGAGCTGGGCGAGCCCCCGCCACAGCGGCGCCGCCTCCTCGGACCCCGACTTCCAGGCGTCCTCGAACACCTCGTGCGCGTGGAACGGCATCCCGGCGTCCAGCAGCCGCTGCGCCTCCACGACCGTCTGCCCGGGCGAGCGCACCACCCCCTCGGGCTGGCGCTCCACGCCGGCCACGCCGTACGGCAGCGGCCGCCCCAGCCCGTCCCTCGGCCGCGCACTGCGCGCCCGCCCCTCGACATCCCGGTCCCGGTCCCGTGCGTTCACCCCCTCATCTTCGCCCGCGCCGATTACCGGTGCATGAACACCCCTCGGCGTGGGGTAATGTTCTGCATGTGCCGCCGAGCAGGGGGAAACCCCAGGTGGAAGGCACAACGGGACGTGGCGCAGCTTGGTAGCGCACTTGACTGGGGGTCAAGGGGTCGCAGGTTCAAATCCTGTCGTCCCGACTTTTCGAAGTCGCAGGTCGTGGGGGGGGGGTGGGGGTTATACAAACGCGGCCCCCCGGGGGGGGCGCCCCCCCCCGCGCC
>NZ_JBEZLA010000065.1:35759-39223 GCF_040651925.1 Streptomyces sp. NPDC048349
CCCCGTTCATTTCGCTGTGGGCGGGGGGGGGGGGCGACCCCACCACCCCCCCCCGCCCCCCGCGGTCGTTTTCGGATCCGTTCCGCGGGGCGGGGCAGGATCCTGTCGCCGCGCCGGGCCGGGCCGCGCCGCGCCGTGACCGTTTCCGCCGGAGGCGTATCCGCCCGGCTTCTGGGAAGGTGCAAGAACAGGACGGAAGGGTGATGCCGCATGGTTCCGGGAACGGACAATGAGCGCTTCACCGTCGCGGTGCAGACCGTGGACGGAGCCGTCGTCCTCGAGCTCGCGGGCGAGCTGGACCACGACACGGCCCAGCCCCTGCGCGAAGCCCTCGACGCGGCGGTCCCCCGCGGCGGCCGGCTGCTGGTGGACCTGACGGGGCTGGGATTTTGCGATTCCACCGGGCTCAACGTGCTCCTGCAGAGCAGGCTCGCGGCCCGTGAAGCCGGCGGCAGCGTGGAACTGGCCGGGCTGCGCGGTTCCGTCGCCCGCATGTTCCGCATCACCGGCGCCGACGGGGTCTTCCCCGTGCACGCCGACGTGGCGCAGGCGCTGAGCGGGACGGAAGGGCCGCAACCGCCCGGCTAGTGCCTGCGGACACGGTCGGGCGGCTACGGCTACGGCACGTCGACACGAGGAGTCAGAGCGCCATGGAGCAGCGGGGGTCACCCGACCGGACCTGGTACCTGGTACTGGAGGGGGCCACCGACGTCGTGACGCGCAGCCGGGACTTCGCCCGCAGGGCACTGGCCGCGTGGCGCTGGCTCCCGGCCGCCACGCAGGAGGCGCGGGACGTCGCCGACGACGTACTCCTGCTGGTGTCCGAGGTGGTGGCCAATGCCTGCCTGCACGGCGGCGGACCGGAAGCGCTGCTGCTGGACTGCGACGAGGAGCGGCTGCGCATCGAGGTGACCGACGGGAATCCGGCGCCCCCCGTCCCGCAGCGCGCGGTGCCGGGCTCGCGCGGGCAGCCCGGCGGGCACGGGCTGCTGATCATGGAGCGGCTGGCCCGCAGCTGGGGGTCCCGCCCGGGACCGCACGGCAAGTGCGTGTGGCTGGAGGTGGCCGCACCCGCCGGGGTCGGTCATCCAGGGGCGCCGTGATCTCTTCCGTCGTGCCGATCCCGCCGGTGCGCGCCCGTAGGATGGGAACATGCGTACGAATACGGGGGAGTCTCGCCCCGCTCCGACCCCGGCACTGACCGGGGCGGAGCTCGGGCGCTGGTACTGGACGCTGGCGGAGCTGAGGGCACTGGCGCGCCGGATGGGCATGTCGGCCGGAGGGGGGAAGGCCGCCGTCACCGCCCGGCTCGCGGCCGCGCTCGACGGCCTGCCGCCCGAACCGGCGGCGCCCCGCGCCTCCGCCGGCCGCCCGGGAGGGCCGCAGCTCACCGCCCCCCTGGACGGCGCGACCGTGATCCCGCCCGGGCAGCGGTGCAGCCAGGTGCTCCGGGAGTTCTTCGTCCGGGAGATCGGCCCCGGCTTCCGCTTCGACGCCTTCATGCGGGAGTACGTGGCCCAGGGGGCCGGCCGAACCCTCGCCGAGGCCGTGGCCCACTGGCACGCCACCCGCGCGCAGGCGGCCGAACCCCAGGAGGTCGGCGCCCAGTTCGAGTTCAACCGCTTCCTGCGCGACTGGCACGCCACCCGCCCCGGCGCCACCCGCGCCGAGGCCTTGGCCGCGTGGCGGGCCCACCGTGCCCGCCCGCAGGAGACCCCCTAGGAGCGGCGGCCGTAGCTCAGGAGAACGACGCCGTTGCCGAACGTACGGGTGGCCTCCAGGCGCAGCGGCACCGGCCCGCCGTCGGTCGGCGGGAACAGCGGCTTGCCGCGCCCGATCCGCACCGGGTGGACGTAGATCCGGTACGCGTCCACCAGGTCGTGGCGCAGGAACGCGGCGGTGAGACCGGCCCCGCCCAGGCAGAGGTCCCCGCCCGGGGCGGCCTTGAGCGCAGCGACCTCCGCCGGGACGACGTCACGGACGATCGTGCTGTTCCAGCCGGCCCGCTCGAGGGTGCGCGAGTAGACGTACTTCGGCATGTCCCGCCAGATGCCCGCGAACTCCGCCACCGGACCGGCGTTCGCGGGATCGGCGTCGGCGGTCGGCCAGAAGTCCGCCATCAGCTCGTACATCACGCGGCCGTGCAGGAAGCCGCCCATGGCGCGGAGCTCGTCATTGAAGTGCTGGTGCAGCTCGTCGTCCACGACGTGCCAGTCGATGTCGCGGTCGGGCCCCTCGATGAACCCGTCGAGGGACACCGACATCATCAGAATGATCTTCCGCATACCGCTCCACGCTACATACTGACCGGTGTGAAGACCGAAGACGACACCGTCCAGTTCACCGTCGAGGGCCGGACGGCGGTGATCACCCTCAACCGGCCCAAGGCCCTCAACGCGCTCACCCACCCCATGGTGCTGCGCATGGACCGAGCCCTGGCCGCCTGGGAGCGGGACCCCGCCGTCGACCAGGTGCTCGTCCGCGGCGCCGGTGAGCGCGGGCTGTGCGCGGGCGGGGACATCCGGGCCATCCACGACGACGCCAAGGCCGGTACCACTGCGTCCGCGGAGTTCTGGCGCGACGAGTACCGTCTCAACGCCCGCATCGCCCGCTACCCCAAGCCGTACGTCGCCCTGATGGACGGCATCGTCATGGGCGGCGGTGTCGGCATCTCGGCCCACGGCGGCGTCCGCGTCGTCACCGAGCGCTCCCGCGTCGCCATGCCCGAGACCGGCATCGGCTTCGTGCCCGACGTCGGCGGGACCTGGCTGCTCGGCCGCGCGCCCGGCCGCCTCGGTACCCATCTCGCCCTCACCGGGGGCGCCGTGGGCGCAGCCGACGCGCTGCTGTGCGGCCTTGCCGACCACTTCGTGCCCGCCGCGCGCCTCCCGGAGCTGACCACCGCCCTCGCCGCGGCCCCCGTCCACGAGGTGCTGCCGCGGTACGCCGCCACGCCCCCGCCCGGGGAACTCGCCGACCGGCGGCCCTGGATCGACCACTGCTACGCGGCCGACACCGTCGAGGAGATCGTCGAGCGGCTGCTGGCCGACGGGGACCCGGCCGCGAAGGAGGCCGCCGAGACCGTCCTGGCCAAGTCCCCGACCGCGCTGAAGGTCACCCTCGCGGCCCTGCGCCGGGCCGCGGAGCTCGGCTCCCTGGAGGAGGTCCTGGTCCAGGAGTTCCGGGTCTCCTGCAACGCGCTGGCCTCACCCGACCTGGTGGAGGGCATCCGGGCGCAGGTCGTCGACAAGGACCGCAACCCGCGCTGGTCGCCGCCCGCCCTGGCGGACGTGACCGGCCCGGACGTGGAGCGGCACTTCGCGCCGCCGGCCGGCGGCGACCTGGTGCTGTGACGGGCGACCGGACGGGGAACTAGGGGGTGTCTGACGGAGGTCCGCGGCGTCGCGGTGCCCGGCACGCACTCTCGCCGCACCGGCCGAAAGCCCAAGTACGTCCAGTACGGG
>NZ_JBEZLA010000066.1:0-38635 GCF_040651925.1 Streptomyces sp. NPDC048349
TGGCCGTGGACAACCCGGTGCCCGCCCCGCCGTTCTGGGGCACCCGGGTGGTCAAGGGCATCCCGCTCAAGGACTACGCCTCCTGGCTCGACGAGGGCGCCCTGTTCAAGGGCCAGTGGGGCCTCAAGCAGGCCCGCGCGGGCGGCGCCACGTACGAGGAGCTCGTCGAGAGCGAGGGCCGTCCGCGGCTGCGCGGCCTCCTGGAGAAGCTGCACACGGACAACCTCCTCGAGGCGGCCGTCGTCTACGGCTACTTCCCGTGCGTGTCCAAGGGCGAGGACCTGATCATCCTCGACGAGCAGGGCAACGAGCGGACCCGCTTCACCTTCCCGCGCCAGCGCCGCGGCCGCCGCCTGTGCCTCGCGGACTTCTTCCGCCCCGAGGAGTCCGGCGAGACCGACGTCGTCGGCCTCCAGGTCGTCACCGTGGGGTCGAGGATCGGCGAGGCCACCGCCAAGCTGTTCGAGTCGGACTCCTACCGCGAGTACCTGGAGCTGCACGGCCTCTCCGTCCAGCTGGCCGAGGCCCTCGCCGAGTACTGGCACGCCCGCGTCCGCGCCGAGCTCGGATTCGGCGGCGAGGACCCGGCCAAGGTCGAGGACATGTTCGACCTCAAGTACCGCGGGGCCCGCTTCTCCCTCGGCTACGGCGCCTGCCCCGATCTGGAGGACCGCGCGAAGATCGCCGACCTGCTCCAGCCGGAGCGGATCGGCGTGCACCTGTCCGAGGAGTTCCAGCTCCACCCCGAGCAGTCCACGGACGCGATCGTCATCCACCACCCCGAAGCGAAGTATTTCAACGCACGCTGAGGCAGACCGGCGTACACTGGTCGGTCCCATACAGGCCGGTCACCTGTTTCCGAGGGGATGTCCCCGCGGGCGGAGGTGACCGGCCTTCTCGTCCCCTGAGAGAGGCGTGCGCATGACCAGCACCGTTCCCGCCCCCGTGGTCCGTACGGCCGACGGGCACGCCCTCCAGGCGGTGCTGCTGGACATGGACGGCACCCTCGTCGACACCGAGGGGTTCTGGTGGGAGATCGAGGCGGAGATCTTCCTCGAGCTCGGGCACCGGCTCGAGGATGCCTGGAGGGACGTCGTCGTCGGCGGCCCCATGACCCGCAGCGCGTCCTTCCTGATCGAGGCCACCGGCGCCGCGATCGGTCTCGCCGAGCTCAGCGTGCTCCTCAACGAGCGCTTCGAGGCCCGCATCGCCGACCAGGTGCCGCTGATGCCCGGCGCCGAGCGGCTCCTGAGCGAGCTGGCCCGGCACAACGTGCCCACCGCCCTCGTCTCCGCCTCGCACCGGCGCGTCATCGACCGGGTCCTGCTCACCCTCGGCCGGGACCGCTTCACGATGACGGTTGCCGGGGACGAGGTGCCCCGCACCAAGCCGCACCCCGATCCGTACCTGCTCGCCGCCAGCACCCTGGGCGCCCACCCCTCCCGGTGTGCCGTCATCGAGGACACCGCCACCGGCGTGGCCGCCGCCGAGGCCGCCGGCTGCCGGGTCGTGGCCGTCCCCTCGGTCGGCCACATCGAGGCGGCCCCCGGGCGCACGATCGTGCGCTCGCTGGAGGAGGTCGACCTGCCGTTCCTCCGCTCTCTCATCAGCCCGCTGAACTGAGCGGGAGCCCCCGGGGCCTGGGCCGCTCCACCCCGCGCACCCCTTGCACGCACCGGTACCTCTCGTACACGCTCTGTACCGAACAGAACGCCGCAGGACTCAGGTCCCACGAGAGGATCTTCCGCGGACCGACCCGGAGGCTGAAATTCCATCCCCTCCCGGGCAGTGGTCCCAGGTGACCTTTGTCACGCGCCAAGCCCCCGAGACGCCTGTCCGGGGGCTTGTACGGCTTCCCTTGTGTCCGGATTGATCAGCTCCTGACCGAATCTGCGCGGACCTTCCCATAGACAACCAGTCCGCTCCCATCACCGTGCGATTACGCCCCAAGTCCGGCCAGTTCCAGCCATCCCGTCCCGGCCCACTAGTGTCAATCCGGGCACTGCGCCGCACCTCGGCGTCCCGCTGCACACACCCCTGTGCCGGGACGCAGTGGACCGATCGTCACACCACCGGCCCGATCGTTCCGCCCTGAACGGGCGACCGCCGCGACGTGCCCTTTTACGCCGCTTTGACCAAGTGCCGGGTACAGGGAGTTCTTCCAGCATGAACCGCAAGACCATGGTGCTGACGGCCGCGGCCGGACTGCTCACGCCCACGCTCGCCGCATGCGGCAGCGCCAGCGGCGGAGGAGCGGGAACCGGGGCGATCGTCGTCGGCACCACCGACCGGTTCGAAGCCGCCGAGTACGCCCCCGCCCCCTTCGACCCGGCCTACGCGTACGACGCCGGCGCCTGGAACGTCCTGCGCCAGACCGTCCAGACCCTGATGCACACCCCGCGCGGCGGCGGCCAGCCCGTCCCCGAAGCGGCCTCCGACTGCCGCTTCACCGACTCCGGCAACCAGAGCTACCGCTGCACCCTGCGCCCCGGTCTGAAGTTCGCGAGCGGCGACCCGGTCACCGCCAAGGACGTCAAGTTCTCCCTCGACCGCGTCCTCGCCATCAAGGACGAGAGCGGCCCGTCCTCGCTGCTCTCGACCCTCGCCACCGTCGAGGCCAAGAGCGCCGACACCGTCGTCTTCCACCTGAAGACCCCGGACGCGACCTTCCCGTACAAGCTCTCCACCCCGGCCACCGGCATCGTCAGCGAGAAGCACTACGACGCCAAGAAGCTCCGCCACGGCTTCGACGTCGACGGTTCCGGCCCCTACACGATGAAGGCCGAGGTCAAGGACAACCACCTCGTCCGGGCAGTCTTCAGCAAGAACCCGCACTACAAGGGCGACATCAAGCTGCAGAACGACAAGGTCGAACTGCGGACCTTCGAAGACTCCGCCGCCATGGGCAAGGCACTCACCGACGGCCGGATCCACATGGTCTCGCGCACCCTGTCGCCCGCCCAGATCACCGAGTTCGCAGCCCAGCCCCCCAAGGGCGTCAAGCTCGTCCCCATGCCCGGCCTGGAGATCCGCTACATCGGCTTCAACACCGAGGCCCCGGTCGTCAAGGACAAGGCCGTGCGCCAGGCGCTCGCCGCCGCCGTCGACCGCAACGCCCTCATCTCCAAGGTCTACGGCAAGTCCGCCCAGCCTCTCTACTCGCTGGTCCCCACCACCGTCAGCGGCCACGTCAACTCCTTCTTCAGCAAGTACGGCGAGGCCAACACCGCCAAGGCCGCCGCCCTGCTGAAGGACGCCGGCATCAAAACCCCCGTCAAGCTGACCCTGCACTACACCAGCGACCACTACGGCGACGGAACGGCCGCCGAGTTCGAGGCCCTCAAGGCCCAGCTGAACTCCACCCAGCTGTTCGACATCACCGTCCAGGGCAGCGAATGGGCCGACTTCCGCCCCGCGCAGAAGAACGGCGACCACGCCGCCTACGGGCTCGGCTGGTTCCCCGACTACCCGGACGCCGACAACTTCCTCGCCCCCTTCCTGGAGCAGGACAACTTCCTGGGCACGCCGTACGCCAACAGCACGGTGCGCACCAAGCTCATCCCCGAATCCCGGCGCGCCGTCGACCGCAACGTCGCCGCCCCCGCGCTCGCGGAGATACAGGACATCGTCGCCGAGGACGTACCCGTCCTGCCCCTGTGGCAGGGCAAGCAGTACGTCGCCGCACGCGACGGGATCACCGGAGTGGAGTGGTCGGTCAACGCCATCTCCGACCTCCAGCTGTGGGAGCTCGGCCGCGGCGTAAGCGGCTGACAGCGGCAACGACCGGCAGCGGGTGTCGCGGGCCGGAGCAACGAGACAGTTCGACTGTGAAGGACGTATCCGTGAATCGACGTAACCAGTGGCTGGCGGCCCCGCTCGGCGCAGCCACCGCCGCCGCGCTGCTCAGCGGTTGCGGTTCGACCGATGGCTCCAACGCCGGCAGCGGCAAGGGCGTGGTCATGGGCATATCCGACAAGGTGAAGTCCACCGACCCCGCCTCGGGCTACGACCCGGGCTCCTGGCTGCTGTTCAACAACGTCTTCCAGTCGCTGCTGAGCTTCCCCAAGGGCGGCACCACCCCCGAGCCCGACGCCGCCCAGAGCTGCGGCTTCGAAGGCGGCGACAGCAAGCTGTACAAGTGCGTCCTGCGACCCGGCCTGAAGTTCAGCAACGGCCACCCGCTCACCTCGAAGGACGTCAAGTTCTCCTTCGAGCGCACCCTGAAGATCAACGACGGCAACGGCCCGGCCGTGTTGCTCTCGTCCATCGCCGGCATCGAGGCCCCCGACGACAAGACCGTCGTCTTCCGCCTCAAGACGTCCGACGCGACCTTCCCCAGCAAGATCGCCTCGGGCGCCGGCTCCATCGTCGACCACAGCGAATACCCGGCCGACAAGCTGCGCACCGACAACAAGGCGATCGGCTCCGGCGTCTACAAGCTGGACTCGTTCAACGACAAGAGCGCCAGCTTCTCCGTCAACGAGAGCTACACCGGCAAGGCCAAGGCCAAGAACACCGGCGTCACCCTGAAGTTCTTCAACGGCGACCAGTCCGGCCTCAAGAAGGTCCTGGAGAGCGGCGACGTGGACTTCGCGTTCCGCGGCCTCGCCGCCAAGGACATCGCCGCCCTCGCCGCCACCAAGACCGGCGACAACAAGGTCGACGTCGTCCAGGGCACCGGCGCCGAGGTCGAGCACATGGTCTTCAACGTCAACGACCCCGTCGTCGGCAAGCTGCCCGTCCGCAAGGCCATCGCCTACCTCGTCGACCGCGAAGCGCTCGTCAAGGACGTGTACGCGGGCACCGCCACCCCGCTCTACTCCATCGTCCCGGCCGGCATCGCGGGACACACCACCCCGTTCTTCGACCGCTACGGCGGCAGCCCGCAGCTCGAGAAGGCCAAGGCGGTCCTCAAGGCCGCCGGCATCAACGGCAAGATCAAGCTCACCCTGTGGTCCACCCCGACCCGCTACGGCCCCTCCACCGACCAGCAGTTCGAGGTCATCGCCAAGCAGCTCAACGACAGCGGCCTCTTCGAGGCCGACATGAAGTCCGTCGAGTACGAGCAGTACGAGAAGGACATCCAGGACGGCAAGTACGGCATCTACGTGAAGGGCTGGGTCCCGGACTACCCCGACGCCGACAACTTCACCCAGCCGTTCTTCGGCCCCGGAAACGTCCTCGGCAACAACTACGACAACAAGGAGATCAGCGGGACGATCATCCCGTCGACCTCCGCGAAGTCCGACCGCACCGCCGCCAACACGGACTACAACCGCCTCCAGGACATCGTCGCCGACGAGCTGCCGATCCTCCCCCTCTGGCAGGGCAAGCAGTACGCCGTCACCCGCGAGAACGTCAGCGGCCTCCAGTGGTCCCTCGACGCCTCCACCGTCTTCCGCTTCTGGGAGATCAGCAAGGGCTGACCCGCCCCCGGGAACGCACGACGGGCCGGCAACCGCACCACGCGGTCGCCGGCCCGTCGCGTACCCGCCCGCGCTACTGCGCCCCCGGGCGCACCAGACCGCTCTCGTACGCGTACACCGCCGCCTGGACCCGGTCGCGCAGACCCAGCTTCGTCAGCACGTGCCCCACGTGCGTCTTGACCGTCGTCTCGCTCACGAACAGGTCCGCGGCGATCTCCGCGTTCGACAAGCCCCGGGCCACCAGCTTCAGGACCTCCACCTCGCGCTCGGTCAGCGTCCCCAGCGTGTCCGGGACGCTCTCCTCTCCCGACGGCAGGTGCCCCGCGTACTTGTCCAGCAGCCGACGCGTGATGCTCGGCGCGAGCATCGCCTCGCCCGCCGCCACCACGCGGATCGCCTGCACCAGCTCATTGGCCGGCGCGTCCTTCAGCAAGAAGCCGCTCGCCCCCGCCCGCAGCGCCTCCACCACGTACTCGTCCAGGTCGAAGGTCGTCAGCACGAGCACCTTCGCCGGCCCGTCCCGGCCCGGACCGGTGATCTGCCGCGTGGCCTCCACCCCGTCCATCCGCGGCATCCGGATGTCCATCAGCACCACGTCGGGCTGAAGCGCACGCACCTGGTCCAGCGCCTGCAGACCGTCCCCGGCCTCGCCGACCACCGCCAGGTCCTGTTCCGCCTCCAGGATCATCCGGAAACCGGTGCGCAGCAGGGGCTGGTCGTCGACCAGCAGGACGCGGATCGCCACGGGGTCTACCTCTATTCATCGGACGGCTTCGGCGGACCCCGCCCATTGTGCCCTGGGGCGACGATCAGGATCCCGCCGGGCGGACCTCCGCCCCGGCCCGCGGCACCACCGCCAGCGGATACACCGGGGGAGTGCCCCCGAACTCCGGACACACCGCCTGGTGATCACACCAGCCGCACAGCTTCGTCGGCCGCGGCCGCCACTCACCCGACTCCGTCGCCTCCCGGATCGCCTCCCACAGCGCGAGCAGCTTGCGCTCCACCCGCTCCAGATCCGCCACCACCGGGTCGTACGTCAGCACGTCCCCACTGCCCAGGTACACCAGCTGCAGCCGCCGCGGCACCACCTGCTTGAGCCGCCACACCACCAGCGCATAGAACTTCATCTGGAACAGCGCACCCTCCGCGTACTCCGGCCGCGGCGCCTTGCCCGTCTTGTAGTCGACGATCCGCACCTCACCCGTCGGCGCGACGTCCACCCGGTCGATGATCCCGCGCAGCCGCAGACCCGACTCCAGCTCCGCCTCCACGAAGAACTCCCGCTCCACCGGCTCCAGCCGCGTCGGATCCTCCAACGTGAACCACCGCTCCACCAGCGCCTCGGCCTCCGTCAGCCACCGCGCCAGCCCGGCCCCCTCGTCACCCTGCGGGAACAGCTCCGTCAGCTCCGGCTTCGCCTCCAGCAGCCGGTCCCACTGCCCCGGGATCAGCGCCTTCGCCCGCGGCGCCGTCCGTTCCTGCGCCGGATGATCGAAAAGCCGCTCCAGCACGGCATGCACCAGCGTCCCGCGGGTAGCAGCCGCACTGGGCTTCTCCGGCAACTTGTCGATCACCCGGAACCGGTACAGCAAGGGGCACTGCATGAAATCGCTCGCCCGCGAAGGGGAGAGCGAAGTGGGCCGTGCGGCGCTCGGCGCCACCTCGACCGGACCGTCACCGGAGCTCGTCGTCATGCACAAAACCCTACGACCCACCACCGACAGCACGCGCATACCATCGACGCAAAGGCCCCGCACACTGCATGATCGAGGCACCACCACGCGCCACCCGACGACGCGAGCAGCCCGCAACACACCCCCCGGACCCCCTCCGAGGCCCCCAGAACGAAGGACAGACGTGGCAGACACCGAGGAAACCGGCGAGCGCGCGGGACGGCGCCCCGGACCGGGCGGCGGCCTCCTCATGGGCCGGCCCTTCGGCGTACCCGTCTACGTATCGCCCAGCTGGTTCCTCGTCGCCGCCCTCATCACCTGGGTCTTCGGCGACCAGCTCGACCGCATCCTCCCCGACCTCGGCCCCGTCCGGTACCTCGTCTCGCTCTTCTTCGCCGTCGCCTTCTACGCCTCCGTCCTCGTCCACGAACTGGCCCACACCGTCGCCGCACTCCGCTTCAAACTCCCCGTGCGCCGCATCCAGCTCCAGTTCTTCGGCGGAGTCTCCGAGATCGAGAAGGAATCCGAGACCCCCGGGCGCGAATTCGTCCTCGCCTTCGTCGGCCCCCTGCTCTCCCTCCTCCTCGCCGCCGCCTTCTACCTCGGGATGAAGGCCGTCGACCCCGCCACCGTCCCCGGCGTCCTGCTGGCCGGCCTCATGATCTCCAACCTGCTCGTCGCCGCCTTCAACCTGCTCCCCGGCCTCCCCCTCGACGGCGGCCGCATGCTCCGCGCCGTCGTCTGGGGCATCACCGGCAAGCCCATGACCGGCACCGTCGTCGCCGCCTGGATCGGCCGCGCCCTCGCCGTCGCCGTCCTCCTCGGCCTGCCCCTCCTCACCCACACCGGCATCGCCGGCGAACGCACCGCCGACATCGGCGGCATGGACACCGTCATGGACGCCCTGCTCGCCGCGATCCTCGCCGCCATCATCTGGACCGGAGCCGGCAACAGCCTGCGCATGGCCCGGCTGCGCGAACACCTCCCCGAACTCAAGGCCCGCACCCTCACCCGCCGCGCCATCCCCGTCGAGAACGCCACCCCGCTCTCCGAAGCCCTGCGCCGCGCCAACGAAGCCGGCGCCCGCGCCCTCGTCGTCGTCGACGGCCAGGGCAACCCCACCGCCATCGTCCGCGAGAGCGCCATCGCCTCCGTCCCCGAACACCGCCGCCCCTGGATCGCCGTCAGCACCCTCTCCCAGGACCTCACCGACGGCATGAAGGTTTCAGCGGACCTCACCGGCGAAGCACTCCTCGACCACCTCCGCACCGCCCCCGCCACCGAATACCTCGTCCTCGAACCCGGCGGCGAGATCTACGGCGTCCTGTCCACCCTCGACGTCGAAAAGGCCTTCGTGAAGGCCATGGCACGGCCCCAGTCCTGAAGCCAATACACTGGTCACATGTCCGAACCGACCGGTGCCGCCCGCCGACGCGGGCCCTTCGAGGTCGGGGACCAGGTTCAGCTCACCGACCCCAAGGGCCGCCACTACACGTTCACGCTCGAAGCAGGGAAGAATTTCCACACCCACAAGGGTTCCTTCCCGCACGACGAGCTGATCGGTGCTCCCGAAGGCAGTGTTGTCCGCACCACGGGGAACGTCGCGTACCTCGCGCTGCGCCCCCTGCTCCCCGACTATGTCCTGTCCATGCCCCGCGGCGCCGCCGTGGTCTACCCCAAGGACGCAGGCCAGATCCTGGCCTTCGCCGACATCTTCCCCGGCGCCCGCGTCGTGGAAGCAGGAGTGGGCTCCGGCTCCCTGAGCAGCTTCCTGCTGCGCGCCATCGGCGACCAGGGCATGCTCCACAGCTACGAGCGCCGCGCGGACTTCGCCGAGATCGCCACCGCCAACGTCGAGCGCTACTTCGGCGGCCCGCACCCCGCGTGGCAGCTGACCGTGGGCGACCTCCAGGACAACCTGTCCGACACCGACGTCGACCGCGTGATCCTCGACATGCTCGCCCCCTGGGAGTGCCTCGAGGCCGTCTCCAAGGCGCTGGTCCCCGGCGGCATCCTCTGCTGCTACGTGGCCACCACCACCCAGCTGTCCAAGACCGTCGAGTCCATCCGCGAGATCGGCTGCTTCGCCGAGCCGCAGCCCTGGGAATCGATGATCCGCAACTGGCACGTCGAGGGCCTCGCCGTCCGCCCCGACCACCGGATGATCGGCCACACCGGCTTCCTCGTCACCGCCCGCCGCCTCGCGGACGGCGTCGAGCCCCCGATGCGCCGCCGCCGCCCCGCCAAGGGCGCCTACGGCGAGGACTACGAAGGCCCCGGCAGCGACCGCTCCGCGTAAGGGGCCCGCCGAAGCAACCGGGGCCACCGGGGCCACCGGAGCCCACCCAACACGAAGGCGCTGTGGCGCAGTTCCCCCGACCCACCGGGAACTGCACCACAGCGCCTTTTCGTTGTCCCGGGTACCAGTGCCGGACCCGGCCGTTCCACCGCCGTGTGAGGTGTGGCACGATGCTGGCTCCCCGTCACCCTTCGCACAGGAGACACCCCGCGTGCCGCACAGCCCCGCAGAGCTGGAGCCGACCCTGGAAACCCTGGCGCACATCCACGCCAGACCCCTCCACTGGCTCGCCACGGCCACCGCCATGGCCGCCGTCATAGCCACCGCGGGACTCGTCCAGCCGGCCACCGGCACCCCCGCCGAGCCTGCGGCGAACGGCCCGCAGGCCACCGCCCCCGACGCCGCCGCCGTCACCTACCCGCTCGACTGCAAGGGCGCCCCCCAGACCGTCACCGCCACCGCCCAGGGCGACCTCGACGGCGACGGCCGCCCCGAGACCGCGGCCGCCGTCCGCTGCCAGGCCGGCTCCGGCACCCCGCCCCACGCGATCTACGTCCTCACCCAGGACCGGACCCCCGGCGCCCGCCCCCGCGTCGTCGCCACCCTCCTGGACACCCCGCAGCGCCAGACCGCCGCCGATCTCACCGTGCGCGACGGCGCCGTCACCGCCACCCTCCTCGGCTACTCCTCGCCCGAGGTCCCGCGCTACAGCCCCGACGTCAAGAAGCTCGCCAAGTGGCGCTGGACCGGCGGAAAATTCCGCCAGGAGCTGACGGACTCGACCGCCAGGAGTGTTTGAACCGTCACTCGGCGTCCGGGCCGAAGACCTCCACCCCGTCCGAAACGCGCCTTACGTGAATACAGTCACCCGGACATTCCTTCGCCGAGTCCACCACGTCCTGGAGCAGCGGCAGAGGAACCGGAGTGGTCGCCCCCGCCTCCTGCAGCAGCTCGTCCTCCGGGCTCTTCACGTAGGCCAGACCGTCGATGTCCAGCTCGAACACCTCCGGCGCGTACTGCGCGCAGATCCCGTCCCCGGTGCAGAGGTCCTGGTCGATCCAGACCTCCAGCGGCTCCCCGGCCTCGCCGACGCCGCCCGTCGGAGCCTCCTGCTGCACGGTCATATCTCCTGCCGTTCCCTGCGCTCGGTGATCCATCCCGCCCACTCCTCGCAGCAAGTCGCGCGAGCTCTGACGGGTGTTGAACACTTCGACCTTACAACCGGCCGCTTTCAGATGTTGATGGGTGGGTATTTCCTTGGCGAGAGGGAGTACGCAAGGGTGAAGATCGGACACACCTCTACCGTCTTTGTGATCTAGGGGTTTCAATCACCACCAGCCCAGGTAGGGTCAGGAAGCGTCCAGCTCCCCTTGGAGGAGGTGAGGACCGTGGCAGCCCACGACGACGACATCAACCGCGGCATCCGGCCCGGGCGAGGGTCTGAGGACCCCGCCGGCCAGGTTGCCTATCTCGAGCAGGAAATCGCCGTCCTGCGACGCAAGCTCGCCGACTCTCCGCGACACACGAGGATTCTCGAAGAGCGGATCATCGAGCTCCAGACGAATCTGGCCGGCGTCTCCGCGCAAAACGAACGACTCGCGAACACCCTCCGTGAGGCCCGCGACCAAATCGTGGCCCTCAAGGAGGAAGTCGACCGGCTCGCACAGCCGCCGGCCGGCTTCGGTGTCTTCCTGCAGGCGAACGAGGACGGCACCGTCGACATCTTCACCGGAGGCCGAAAGCTCCGCGTGAACGTCAGCCCCAGCGTCGAACCGGAAGACCTCCGGCGCGGCCAGGAAGTCATGCTCAACGAAGCGCTCAACGTGGTCGAGGCCATGGAATTCGAGCGGGCCGGGGACATCGTCACCCTCAAGGAGATCCTCGAGGACGGCGAGCGCGCCCTGGTCGTCGGGCACACCGACGAGGAAAGGGTGGTGAGGCTCGCCGAGCCGCTCCTGGACATCACCATCCGCCCCGGCGACGCCCTGCTGCTCGAACCCCGCTCCGGCTACGTCTACGAGGTCGTCCCCAAGAGCGAAGTCGAAGACCTCGTCCTCGAAGAGGTCCCCGACATCGACTACGACAAGATCGGCGGCCTGGGCGACCAGATCGAGCTGATCCGCGACGCGGTCGAGCTCCCCTACCTCTACCCCGACCTGTTCAAGGAACACGAACTGCGGCCCCCGAAGGGCATCCTGCTCTACGGCCCGCCCGGCTGCGGCAAGACGCTCATCGCCAAGGCCGTCGCCAACTCCCTTGCCAAGAAGGTCGCCGAAGTCACCGGACAGGCAGCCGGGAAGTCGTACTTCCTGAACATCAAGGGCCCCGAACTCCTCAACAAGTACGTCGGCGAGACCGAGCGGCACATCCGCCTCGTCTTCCAGCGTGCCCGCGAAAAGGCCAGCGAGGGCACCCCCGTCATCGTCTTCTTCGACGAGATGGAGTCCCTCTTCCGCACCCGAGGATCCGGCGTCAGCTCGGACGTGGAGAACACCATCGTCCCCCAGCTCCTCGCGGAGATCGACGGCGTGGAAGGCCTGGAGAACGTCATCGTCATCGGCGCCTCCAACCGCGAAGACATGATCGACCCGGCCATCCTGCGCCCCGGACGCCTCGACGTGAAGATCAAGATCGAGCGCCCGGACGCCGAAGCCGCCAAGGACATCTTCGCGAAGTACCTCAAGGCCTCCCTGCCCCTGCACACGGACGACCTGTCCGAACACCAGGGCTCCACGGCCAGCACCGTCCACAGCATGATCCAGACCGTCGTCGAGCAGATGTACGCCGAAACCGAGGAGAACCGCTTCCTCGAGGTCACGTACGCCAACGGCGACAAGGAAGTCCTCTACTTCAAGGACTTCAACTCGGGCGCGATGATCCAGAACATCGTCGACCGCGCCAAGAAGATGGCCATCAAGGCCTTCCTCGAGCACAACCAGAAGGGCCTGCGCGTCTCCCACCTCCTCCAGGCTTGCGTGGACGAGTTCAAGGAGAACGAGGACCTGCCCAACACCACCAACCCGGACGACTGGGCCCGAATCTCCGGAAAGAAGGGCGAGCGGATCGTATTCATCCGTACGCTCGTCACCGGAAAGCAGGGCGCCGACACCGGACGCTCCATCGACACGGTGGCAAACACCGGTCAGTACCTCTGATCGAGCGGAGCGGCTGCGGATGCCCTCCCCGGGCATCCGCAGCCGACTGCTTTACCGACTGCTTTTCAGCCGGTGACGAGGCGAATCCAATGACGGAAATGATCTCCCCACGAGCGCGCAGTGGTTCTAGGCTCTTCCGTACCGCCGGACGCGCAGTGCGGGGACGGGCACCGCACGAGCACACGCAACGGAGCACCAGCGGTACTTGAGCGCCGCTCCCGAAGGGGAACGCCGCCGGGCAAGGAGGGCCGCATGACCGTACGGCGAGTAATGGGGATCGAGACGGAGTACGGGATCTCCGTCCCGGGGCACCCGAACGCCAATGCCATGCTCACCTCGTCCCAGATCGTCAACGCCTACGCGGCGGCGATGCACCGGGCGCGCCGCGCCCGCTGGGACTTCGAGGAGGAGAACCCGCTGCGGGACGCCCGCGGCTTCGACCTCGCCCGCGAGGCCGCCGACACCAGCCAGCTCACCGACGAGGACATCGGCCTCGCCAACGTCATCCTCACGAACGGCGCACGCCTCTACGTCGACCACGCCCACCCCGAATACAGCTCGCCGGAGATCACCAATCCGCTCGACGCCGTGCTCTGGGACAAGGCCGGCGAACGGATCATGGCCGAGGCCGCCGTCCGGGCCGCCCAGCTCCCCGGCGCCCAGCCGATCCACCTCTACAAGAACAACACCGACAACAAGGGCGCGTCCTACGGCACCCACGAGAACTACCTGATGAAGCGGGAAACCCCCTTCTCGGAGATCGTGCGCCACCTGACCCCCTTCTTCGTCTCCCGCCAGGTCGTGACCGGCGCCGGACGCGTCGGCATCGGCCAGGACGGCCGCGAACACGGCTTCCAGATCAGCCAGCGCGCGGACTACTTCGAGGTCGAAGTCGGCCTCGAAACCACCCTGAAGCGCCCCATCATCAACACCCGGGACGAGCCGCACTCCGACGCCGAGAAATACCGCCGCCTCCACGTGATCATCGGCGACGCGAACCTGTCCGAGATCTCCACCTACCTCAAGCTCGGCACGACGGCCCTGGTCCTGTCCATGATCGAGGACGGGTTCATC
Organism: Streptomyces sp. NPDC048349; assembly: GCF_040651925.1. Taxonomy (NCBI): domain Bacteria; kingdom Bacillati; phylum Actinomycetota; class Actinomycetes; order Kitasatosporales; family Streptomycetaceae; genus Streptomyces; species Streptomyces sp. NPDC048349. The sequence continues at coordinate 13,631 of NZ_JBEZLA010000066.1, forward strand.
AACGTCGACCTCGCCGTCGACCAGCCAGTGCGCACCCTGCACCAGGTCTCCCACGACCCCGACCTGCACCACCTGATCACGCTGCGCAGCGGCCGGACCCTGACCGCCGTACAACTCCAGATGGAGTACTTCGAGCTGGCCAGGAAGTACGTGGAGGAGCGCTTCGGCTCCGACGTGGACGAGCAGACCGCCGACGTGCTGTCCCGCTGGGAGGACGTGCTGGGCCGGCTGGAGAGCGATCCGATGAGCCTGTCGGGAGAGCTCGACTGGATCGCGAAACGAGAGATCCTGGAGGGCTACCGGCGCCGCGACGGGCTGGGCTGGGACGCGGCGCGCCTGCACCTGGTGGACCTCCAGTACTCCGACGTACGGCCCGAGAAGGGCCTCTACAACCGCCTGGTGGCCCGCGGCAAGATGCAGAGGCTGGTGGAGGAGCAGGACGTGGAGCGGGCCCGGAGCAAGCCGCCGGAGGACACCCGGGCGTACTTCCGGGGCCGGTGCCTCGAGCAGTACGCGGACGACGTGGCCGCGGCCTCCTGGGACTCGGTGATCTTCGACCTGCCCGGACACGACTCGCTCCAGCGGGTCCCGACGCTGGAGCCGCTGCGGGGCACCCGGGCGCACGTGAAGGAGCTCCTGGACCGGTGCCGCACGGCGGAGGATCTGGTGCGGGTGCTTTCGGGGCGCTGAGCGGGGCTGAAAGGCCTCCGGTCCGGGAATCATGAAGACAGCCGGACGTTGTGAAAGTACGAGGACGGATGTCGGACCCTCCTTGTAGGGTCGGACGTAGGGTCTGATCTTGAGGGATCCCGAATTCCCGGGGTCCCTCGACGTGAGCGTGCGAACCGAGCGGGGTGAGGTAGACATGGCGACCAAGGACACCGGCGGCGGACAGCAGAAGGCGACGCGCTCGACCGAGGAGGTCGAGGAGGCGGCGGTCGAGGAATCGACCGACCTCAAGGAGCGCCAGGAAAAGCTCTCCGACGACGTCGACTCCGTACTTGACGAAATCGATGATGTGCTCGAGGAGAACGCCGAGGACTTCGTGAGGTCCTTCGTTCAAAAGGGTGGCGAGTGACTTTGCCTTCGAATCGAAGGTGAAAGGCTCGGGGGAGGGTGAGTGTCCGAACCTGTGAAGCGGTGTCCTCGCTGTGGGGTCACGAAGGCGCGTGAGGCCTTCGCCGCCAACCGGGCTGCACGGGACGGCCTGCAGTGCTACTGCAGGCCGTGTGCGGCGGAATATCACCAGGAACGTCAGAAACTGAAAGGTAGGAATGTCCGCCCGCTGGTTAAGGTTCCGGTCGGGCATAAGCACTGTCGACGGTGCGGCGAGATCAAGCCTCATGCGGAATGGGACCGGAACAGGACAGCTTCCGACGGGTTGTCCACGCGTTGCAAAGCGTGTCGGGCGGTTGAGGGCCGAGCCCACTACCTCGCTCGTTCATACGGGATCACTGAGGCCGAGCGCGACGAGATCATCGCCGCCCAAGGCGGTGTCTGTTACGTCTGCCTCCGCGCTCCGGCAGTGCATGTGGATCACTGCCACTCGACGGGTAGGGTCCGTGGCGTACTGTGCCTGAACTGCAACGTAGGCATTGGACTCTTGAAGGACGATCCTGACCGCATGCGTCGGGCCGCCGAATACTTGGAGGGAACGCGTGGAAGCCAACACTCGTAGCACAGGGCGTCTACCGGCAGCCTTCCTGACGCCGGGGTCGTCGTCCTTCATGGACTTCCTGGGTGCGCACTCGCCCGAGATGCTGCCCGGCAACCGCAAGCTGCCGGAGGGGGTCGTCGAGGCGCCGCACGGGACGACGATCGTGGCCGCCACCTTCCCCGGCGGGGTGGTGCTCGCCGGTGACCGGCGCGCGACCATGGGGAACATGATCGCGCAGCGGGACATCGAGAAGGTGTTCCCTGCCGATGAGTACTCCGCCGTCGGTATCGCCGGTACGGCCGGCCTGGCCGTGGAGATGGTGAAGCTGTTCCAGCTGGAGCTGGAGCACTTCGAGAAGGTGGAGGGGACGACCCTTTCGCTCGAAGGCAAGGCGAACCGGCTGTCCACCATGATCCGGAGCAATCTGGGCATGGCCATGCAGGGGCTGGCCGTCGTGCCGCTGTTCGCGGGGTACGACGAGGCCAAGGAGAAGGGCCGGATCTTTTCCTACGACGTGACCGGCGGCCGCTCCGAGGAGCACGGCTACGCCGCCACGGGGTCGGGTTCGATCTTCGCCCGCGGTTCGATGAAGAAGCTCTTCCGCCCGGATCTGACGGAGGAGCAGGCCACCACGCTGGTCGTGCAGGCGCTGTACGACGCCGCCGACGACGACTCGGCGACGGGTGGGCCGGACCTGTACCGCCACATCTATCCGATCGTCACCGTCATCACGGACGAGGGATTCCGCAGGCTGACGGACGAGGAGTCGCAGGAGCTCGCCCGTACGGTCACCAACCGTCGTCTCGAGCAGCCCGACGGCCCGCGCGCCGCCCTGCTCTGACCATCCGTCTCCCTGTAGGAGCCCAGAAGAAAGGGACGGACAGCCGGTGTCGACTCCGTTCTATGTGTCACCCCAGCAGGCCATGGCCGACCGGGCGGAATACGCCCGGAAGGGCATCGCCCGCGGTCGCAGCCTTGTCGTGCTGCAGTACGCCGACGGCATCGTGTTCGTCGGCGAGAACCCGTCCCGTGCGCTGCACAAGTTCAGTGAGATCTACGACCGGATCGGCTTCGCGGCCGCCGGCAAGTACAACGAGTACGAGAACCTGCGGATCGGTGGTGTGCGGTACGCGGATCTGCGCGGCTACACCTACGACCGTGATGATGTGACGGCCCGTGGGCTGGCGAACGTGTACGCGCAGACGCTCGGCACGATCTTCTCCAGTGCCGGGGAGAAGCCGTACGAGGTGGAGCTGGTGGTGGCCGAGGTCGGTGCGACCGCGGCCGGGGACCAGATCTACCGCCTTCCGCATGACGGGTCGATCGTGGATGAGCACGGTTCGGTCGCGGTCGGCGGCAATGCCGAGCAGATCAGTACGTTCCTCGATCAGCGGCATCAGGACGGGATGACCCTGTCGGAGGCGCTGAAGCTGGCGGTGCAGGCGCTGTCCAGCCAGGCCAACGGTGCGGACAAGACGATTCCGGCGGAGCGGCTGGAGGTGGCGGTGCTGGACCGGACGCGATCGCAGCAGCGCAAGTTCAAGCGGATCCGGGGCCGGCAGCTGGCGCGGCTGCTGGAGGCGGACGTGACGGCGGCGGTCCAGGCCGATGCCGTGTCGAACGACGAGGCTCCGGAGGACGAGGCGGAGTAGTTCTGCCGGTTCGTGTGAGGCCCCGGTGCGCCCTGTGAGGGCGGGCCGGGGCTTCGTCGTGTTCGGCGGTCAGCGGCCGGCGGTCGGCGGTCAGCGGCCGGTGCCCGGGGCGGAGCCGGGGGCGGGGGCGGGGCCGGTGGAGTCGCGGACGACGAGTTCGACGGGGAGGTCGGGGGCGGTCCAGGGGGTGCCGTCGAGGACGGCGAGGAGGGCGCTCATGCCCTGTTCGCCGATGCGTTCGGCGGGGAGGTGGACCGTGGTGAGTTCGGGTTCGACGGCGGTGGCCAGGGCGAGGTCGTCGAAGCCGGTGACGGAGAGGTCGGCGGGGACGTGCAGGCCGAGGCGGCGGGCCGCCTTGCAGGCGCCGGCGGCGAGGATGTCGTCGTCGCAGACGACGGCGGTGGGCCGCTCTGCGGGGGCCGCGAGGGCGGCCTCCATGGCGGTGCGGGCGCCGTCCACGCTGAGGGGGGCGCGGACGGTGCGCAGTTCGGCGTGGGGGCCCAGGTGGGCGCGGAGGGCTTCGGCGCGGACGTGGAAGGTCCAGGTGTCGATGGCGGAGGCGAGGTGGAGGAAGCGCCGGTGGCCGAGGGCGAGGAGGTGTTCGGTGACCTGGCGCATGCCGTCGGTCATGGCGAGGTTGACGTGGGCGTCGGCGGTCGTGGCGGTGGGGTCGCTGTCGAGCATGACGAGGGGGAGGCCGTCGCCGCCGAGGGCGTCGAGGGCGTCGGCGGCCATGGAGGAGGCGATGACGCCGTCGAGGGCGGCGCGGGCGGAGGCGAAGGGGTTGCGGGCGGGGCCGGTGCCGTCGGGGGAGGGGTAGAGGACGAGGCCGAAGCCGTGTTCGGCGGCGATGCGGGCGGCGCCGGTGTAGACGCGGGCGAAGAATTCGTTGGTGAGGGCGGGGACGACGAGGAGGGCGGTGCGGGTGGTGCCGAGGCGGAGGTTGCGGGCGGCGAGGTTGGGGCGGTAGCCGATCCGGGCTGCGGTGTCGCGGACGTGGGTGGCGGTGCGCGGGGAGACGCGGCCGCGCCATTTGTCGCCGAGGACGAGGGAGACGGTGGCCTGGGAGACCCCGGCGGCGGTGGCCACGTCCCGGCTGGTGGGTCTCGTCACAGGGGCTCCTGGAGTGCGCGGTGGGTGGGGGTGAGGGGGGTCGGTCGGGTGGACCGGTGGGCTGTGGACATGGTACGTATGACGGGTCACGTTATACGTATTACCCCGGCGGGGTCCGGGCGGAAGGGGCGTCATGGCCGCGGGATACGCGCAGCTGCTCAGGACCCGGCATGCCGCGAGGCTGCTGGTGGGCACGCTCATAGGCCGGCTGCCCAATGCGACGGCGCCGATCGCGATCGTGCTGTTCGCGCGGGCCGAGGGCGGCAGCTACAGCCTGGCGGGGGCGCTGGCCGCCGCGTACGGGGTGGCGAACGCCGTGGGGCAGCCGCTGCTGGGGCGGGCCGTGGACCTGTACGGGCAGCCGCGGGTGCAGCTGCCGGCTGCGGTGGTTTCGGCGCTGGGCATGGTGTGGCTGACCGTGGCGGGTACCGCGCCGGTGGCGGCCGCGTATGCGGCGGTGGTCGTCGCGGGGCTGTTCACGCCGCCGCTGGAGGGCGGGCTGCGGGCCTTGTGGCCGGGCGTGCTGGGCGGCAGGCAGGAGCGGGTGCACGCGGCGTACGCGATGGACGCGGTGGCCCAGGAGGTCATGTTCACGGTCGGTCCGCTGCTGGTGACGCTGTTCGTGGCGCTGTGGTCCCCGGCGGGGGCGCTGCTGGCGCTGAATGCGATCGGGGTGCTCGGTGCGCTGTCGGTGGTGGTGAGCGGGCCTTCGCGCAGCTGGCGTTCGGCGCCGCGTGAGGCGCATTGGCTGGGGGCGTTGCGTTCGCGTGGTCTGGTGGCGCTGCTGGGTGGGTTCTTCTTCGTGGGGACGGCGCTGGGGTCGATCACCGTGGCGGGTGTGGCGTACGCGGACGATCACGGGAACCCGTCGGTGTACGGGTGGCTGATGGCGGCGCTGGGGCTGGGTGCGCTGATCGGCGGTGTGTCGTACGGGGCCCGTGAGTGGGCGGGTGCGCCGGAGCGGCGGCTGCGGGTGCTGGTGGCGCTGCTGGCCGTGTGCTATGTGCCGTTGATGCTGGTGCCCGGTCCGGTGGCGATGACGGTGCTGGCCGCGCTGGCGGGTGTGTTCCTGGCGCCGGCGCTGGCGTGTGCGTTCATCGTGGTGGACCGGCACGCGCCGGCGGGGACGGTGACGGAGGCGTTCTCGTGGCTGGTGACGTTCTTCGGGGTGGGCGCGGCGATCGGTACGGCGGCGGCGGGTCCGGCGGTGGAGCTGGGCGGTACGGCGGCGGGTTTCGGGGTGGCGGGCGTGGCGGGCGGCGCGGCGCTGCTGGTGCTGATGGTGACTCAGCGGGTGATGGCAACTGGGGGCGGCGGCCTGGTGGCGGGGCCGGCTGAGGGGTCGTCGGGTGAGGGCCGCGAGGCGGCGGCGGGGGTGCGGTCGGAGGGCTGATCCGGGGCCTGGTGGGCGGTCTGCTGCGGGGGTGTGGCGGGGCGGTCTTCGGAAACTGATCGAAATGGCGCTCTCGAACCCGGTTTCAGAAGAGGGCGGGAGGCGTAATGTTCAGTCATGGACCGCCGCATTTTCGGGCTGGAGAACGAGTACGGCGTCACGTGCACGTTCAGGGGACAGCGCCGACTGTCACCTGACGAAGTGGCGCGCTACCTCTTCCGCCGTGTTGTGTCATGGGGCCGCAGCAGCAATGTCTTCCTGCGGAACGGTGCCCGTCTGTACCTTGACGTGGGTTCGCATCCGGAATATGCAACTCCCGAATGTGACAACGTGACCGAGCTGGTCACGCACGACAAGGCCGGCGAGCGCATTCTCGAAGGCCTGCTCGTCGACGCCGAACGCCGCCTGCACGAGGAGGGAATCGCGGGCGACGTCTATCTGTTCAAGAACAACACCGACTCGGCGGGCAACTCGTACGGCTGCCACGAGAACTACCTGGTGGCCCGGCACGGGGAATTCTCCCGCCTGGCGGACATTCTCATTCCCTTCCTCGTCACGCGGCAGCTGATCTGCGGTGCGGGCAAGGTGCTCCAGACCCCTCGGGGCGCGGTGTACTGCGTGAGTCAGCGGGCCGAGCACATCTGGGAGGGCGTCAGTTCCGCGACGACGCGTTCGCGGCCGATCATCAACACGCGGGACGAGCCGCACGCGGACGCGGAGCGCTACCGCCGGCTGCACGTGATCGTGGGCGACTCGAACATGTCCGAGACGACCATGCTGCTCAAGGTGGGGGCCACCGACCTGGTGCTGCGCATGATCGAGGCGGGCACGGTGATGCGGGACCTGACGCTGGAGAACCCGATCCGGGCGATCCGGGAGGTCAGTCACGACATCACGGGTCAGCGCAAGGTGCGTCTGGCGAGCGGGCGGGAGGCCTCGGCGCTGGAGATCCAGCGGGAGTACTACGACAAGGCGGTGGACTTCGCCGAGCGGCGGGGGATCCGTACCGGCGTGGTGGACCAGGTGCTGGAGCTGTGGGGCCGGACGCTCGACGCGATCGAGGCGGAGGACCTGGACCGGATCGGGACCGAGATCGACTGGGTCATGAAGTACCAGCTGATCGAGCGGTACCGGGGCAAGCACAACATGACGATGTCGAATCCGCGGGTGGCTCAGATAGACCTCGCCTACCACGACATCCACCGCCGGCGCGGGCTGTACTACCTGCTGGAGCGCAAGGGGCAGGCGGCGCGGATCTGCAACGACCTGAAGATCTTCGAGGGCAAGTCGGTGCCTCCGCAGACGACGCGGGCGCGGCTGCGCGGTGACTTCATCCGGCGGGCGCAGGAGCAGCGGCGGGACTTCACGGTGGACTGGGTGCACCTGAAGCTGAACGATCAGGCGCAGCGGACGGTGCTGTGCAAGGACCCGTTCCGGTCGGTGGACGACCGGGTGGAGAAGCTGATCGCCGGCATGTGAGTGCGCGGTGTGACATAGCGCCGATCTTGGGCAGGGCCCCGTACGGTCTCGTACGGGGCCCTGCGCACGGCTTAGAGTGGCGGGCGACCGCCTTGCCGTCTGAGATCTGAGGAACACGTGCGCCGACTTGCCGGCCTGCTTGTCGTACCCCTTCTGCTGCTGTCGACAGCAGCGTGTGGCGACAGCGGCTCCGACTCCGCCCAGATGAAGAACGGGGTGCCCGCGATCACGAAGGGTGCCAAGTTCGGGGAGACGCCCACCCTGTCCAAGGGGAAGGGTGCGCCGCCCAAGGAACTGAAGGTGGAGACCGTCAGCGAGGGCGACGGCCCGGCGCTGAAGAAGGGCGACATCGCCCAGGTCAACTACCTCGGCCAGGTGTGGGACGGCAAGGAGCCGTTCGACGCCAGCTTCGGCAAGGGCAAGCCGTTCGACGTGACGATCGGCGCGGGCATGGTCATCAAGGGCTGGGACCAGGGCCTGGAGGGCCAGAAGGTCGGCAGCCGCGTCGAGCTGGTCATTCCGCCGGCGCTCGGTTACGGCGAGCAGGGCTCGGGCGACAAGATCAAGCCCAACGCCACGCTGGTCTTCGTCGTGGACATCGTCAAGGGCACCTCCGTCCCGGCCTCGGCCACGGGCAAGGAGGTCGCCCAGGACAACAAGGACCTGCCCAAGGTGGGTACGAACACCGACGGCAAGGAAGTCTCGGTGACCGTGCCGAAGGACACCGCCGAGCCGTCCAAGCTGGTGTCGAACTACGTCCTCGAGGGCGACGGCGCCGTGGTGAAGGACACCGACAACGTCGTGGTCAAGTTCAACGGCAAGACGTGGAAGGACGACAAGACCTTCGAGAGCACGTACACCACCGATACGACGGTCACCTGGCCGATGGAGCAGCTGTCCGTCAAGGGTCTGAAGGAAGGCCTCCTCGGCAAGAAGGTCGGCAGCCGGATCCTGCTGGTGATCCCGCCGGACCTGGCGTTCGGCGACAAGGAGCAGGGGACGATCCCGGCCAAGTCGACGCTGGTCTTCAGCCTCGACATCCTCGCGGTGATGTAAGACTGTTCCGGTTGGGCCCCCGTTCGTACGTATGAGGAGCAGTTCCGTGAGCGACAAGCTCGAGAAGCCCGAGATCGACTTCTACGAGGGCGGCGTTCCGGCCGACCTGGTGATCAAGGAGATCTGGGAGGGCGACGGTCCCGAGGCCAAGGCCGGGGACTTCGTCAAGGTCCACTACGTGGGTGTCGCCCTGTCCACGGGTGAGGAGTTCGACGCCTCCTGGAACCGCGGGGCTCCGCTGGACTTCAAGCTGGGCGCCGGTCAGGTCATCACGGGCTGGGACCGGGGCATCCAGGGCATGAAGGTCGGCGGCCGCCGCCAGCTGGTCATCCCCGCGCACCTCGCCTACGGCGACCGCGGCGCGGGCGGCGGTGTGATCGCCCCGGGCGAGACGCTGATCTTCGTCTGCGACCTGATCGCCGTCTGATCCCCAGGACGCGCGCACCCGAGGGCCCCCGCCGTGAGGCGGGGGCCCTCGCTTTTGTCGGGGACCGCCGGGGCGGTACGGTCAGCGGTCACGAGTGTGTGTCGAGAACGGGGGAACGGCGTCGATGGCGATTGCCAAGGCCGAGCGGCTGATGAATCTGGCGCTGTGCCTCCTGGGCACCCGACGGCCGCTCAGCAAGCGCGAGTTGCGCGGTTCCATCGAGGCCTACCTGGAAGCCGGCAACGACGAGGCCTTCAACCGTATGTTCGAGCGGGACAAGGACGACCTGCGGGAACTCGGCCTGGTCATCGAGACGGTGGAGAACCTGGAGGGCGAGACCGGTTACCTCGCCCGCCGCGACAGCAACCGGCTGCCCCCCGTCTCGCTGGACGCCGAGGAGGCCGCGGCGCTGGGCCTGGCGGCCAAGGTGTGGCAGCAGGCGCGCCTGGCGGGGGCCGCGAACGGTGCCCTGCAGAAGCTGCGCGCCGGGGGGATGCCCGAGGCGGGGGACCCGTACGCGGGCCAGCACAGTGCCATCGAGCCGCGCATCCCGGTCCACGAGGCGGCCTTCGAGCCGCTGATGCTGGCCTGCCGGGACCGCCGGCCGGTGGTCTTCGACTACCGCAAGTCCACCGCCGCCACGCCCGCCACCCGGCAGGTGGAGCCCTGGGCGCTGGAGTGCTGGCGCGGCCACTGGTACCTGGCCGGCTTCGACCGCGACCGCGGGGCGGAGCGGGTGTTCCGGCTCTCCCGGATCATCGGGAAGGTGCGCTCGCGTGCGGGCAGGTACACCGCCGAGGTGCCGGACGTGGTGACCGTGCGGGAGACCGTGGCGAGCTGGGCCGGGGAGAGCGCGGAGCGCTCCGCGCTGATCCGGCTGCGTGCCGGGGCGGGCTACCCGCTGCGGGCCAAGGCCACCGCCGTGCGCGAGGGCGGGGACGGCTGGGACGAGCTGGAGATCCCGTACGGGCACGGGCTGGACGCCTGGCTCGTGGAGTTCGGCCCGGACGTGGTGGTCGTGGAGCCCGCCGATCTGCGGGCGGACGTGGTGGACCGGCTGCGCGCCGTCGCCCAGGGCTGACCCGAACACCTGTAGCTACGCCCTGAGGGGGAGACGTACCAGCATGGCTGCCAACGCCATCGACCAGACCCGCCGGATGCTGTCCCTGGTGACGTATCTGCGCGAACGCCCGGGCGCGCACGTCGCCGACGTCGCGCGGGCCTTCGGGATCACCGAGGACGAGCTGATCTCGGACCTCGACGTGCTGCCCATGTGCGGGACCAGCTTCCGCGGCGGGGACCTGCTCGACATCGACACCGACGGCGAGCGGATCTGGTGGCACAACGCCGACGCGTCGGGGGAGTCCACCGCCGAGCCGCTGCGGCTGGCCGCCGACGAGGCGACCGCGCTGCTGGTCGCCGCCCGGGCGGTGGCGACCCTGCCGGGGCTGCGGGAGGGCGACCGGGACGCGCTGTTGCGGGCCACCGCCAAGCTGGAGGCCGCGGCGGGCGAGGTCGCCGGCGCCAGTTCCCGGCTGTCGGTGACCTTCGAGTCGGAGGGCGGGGTGTTCGCGGACGTCGACCGGGCCATCGCGGAGCGGCGCCGGCTGTGGCTGCGGTACTACTCCCCGGCGCGCGACGAGCTCACCGAGCGCAAGGTCGACCCGATCCGGCTGTTCGCGGTCGGGCACACGTACATGGAGGGGTGGTGCCACCTCTCCGAGGCGCGGCGCACCTTCCGCCTCGACCGGGTGGCGGAGATCCGGCTGCTGGACGAGCGGGCCGAGCCGCCCGCCATCGAGCCGCGTGACCTGTCCGAGGGGCTGGTCCAGCCGGCCGCCGAGGATCCGGAGGTGGTCGTGGAGGTGGGGCCCGGCGGACGCTGGGTCGCCGAGTACTACCCGCACGACAGCGCCGAGGAGCTGGCCGGGGGCGGCTTGCGGATCACGCTGCGCAGCCCGGATCCGGCCTCGCTGCGCAGGCTCGCGCTGCGGCTGGGCCGCGAGGGGCGGATCGTGGCCCCCGCGGAGCTGGCGGAAAGTGCGCGCAGCGCGGCCCGGGAGGCTCTGGCGGGGTACGGGGAACAGGTCTGAGGGTCTGAGGGTCTGAGGGGAGCAGCGGTCGATGTCACCTATGTCGGGTACGCCAGTTTCGTCAGCTTCATCGGTTCCATCGGTTCCATCGGTTTCGCCGGTTCACTCGGGGTCCGTCTCGTTCAAGGCGGCCTGTCCCGACTGCGGCGCCCGCTTCGAGCTGGACGCGGGCGCCCTGCGGCTGGTCATCGGCGGCAGCCGGCGGACCACCTTCTACTCCTTCACCTGCCCGGAGTGCGGGCAGTCGGTCCGCAAGCCCGCGGGGGAGCGCATCGTGGAACTGCTGACCGGCGGAGGCGTGAGCACCCTGCGGAGCGTGTGAGGCGCCCGGTGGCCTAGGCTCGTCCCATGCTGTGGCCGATGTTCGCAATTGCCCTGGGCTTCCTCGGGATCGCCGTCCTCGCCGTGCCGGCGGTACGGGTCTTCGCGGAGGTCCGCCGACTGTCCCGGCAGGTCGCGGCGGCCAGCCGCCGCATCGCGGAGGCCTCGGAGGACCTCGAGCGGGCCGCGGCCGATCTCGCCCGGGCGGGTCGCGGCGTGCGGTCCTGAAGCGGGACGAACCCGTGTGACCGGACCGTGAACGACGGGCCGGTGCGCAAGCGGGGGTACCCCGGGGGATTGCCGGGCGTTAACCCCCGGGGGTTACGATCCTTGCCTGAGCGGTTACCGGATCCGTGTCCGAACCGTCCACAGCCACCACAACCAGCCGTTTCGGTGAGAAGGAAGACACACATGATCGGCAATCTGAAGCCCCTTGAGATCCTTCTGATCATCGCTGTCATCGTGCTGCTGTTCGGCGCCAAGAAGCTCCCCGAAATGGCCCGTTCCCTCGGCAAGTCGGCCCGCATCCTCAAGAGCGAGGCCAAGGCCATGAAGAAGGACGGCGAAGCGGAGGACGCGGCCGCCGCCCCGGCCGCCGACCAGGCTCCGCAGCAGCCCGTCGCCCCGCGCACCATCCAGGCCGCGCCCGGTGACGTCACCAGCTCCCGGCCCGTCAACGAGCCGAACCGCACCACCCAGGGCTGACCGGAGCCGGACACGCCAGTCATCTGCAACGAGACAAGGGACGTGGGTTGCTCAAGTCTGCCCGCAAGCAGGAGAAACAAGGACGACAGGCCAAGGACGCCGAAGGGCGGATGCCTCTCGTCGAGCACCTGCGTGAGCTGAGAAACCGTCTGCTGAAGTCGGTCCTTGCGATCCTCGTGATCACCATCGTGGCGGCCTTCTTCTACAAGGACCTCATCGACTTCATGCTCAAGCCGATGCTGGACTCCGTCGGCTGCACCGACGGGGTGGTCTCGCAGCGCAACGGCCGGCCCTGCGCCGACATGACCGTGAACGGTCTGATCGCACCGTTCTCGATCGCCCTGAAGGTCTCCCTCACCGCCGGTGTGGTGCTGTCCGCGCCGGTGTGGCTCTTCCAGCTGTGGGCGTTCACCGCCCCCGGCCTGCACAGCCACGAGAAGAAGTACGCGATGAGCTTCGTCGCGGTCGGTGCCCCGCTGTTCGGCGCCGGAGCCGTGCTCGCGTACAAGGTCCTGCCGCAGACCGCGACGATCCTGCTCGACTTCACCCCCGAGCACGCGCGCAACCTGCTCCCGGTCGACGACTACCTCGACCTGGTCACGCGCATGGTGGTCGTCTTCGGCCTGGCCTTCGAGCTGCCGCTGCTGCTGATCCTGCTGAACTTCACCGGTGTGCTGACGGCGAAGCGGCTGGCGAGCTGGTGGCGCGCCATGGTCCTGGGCATCACGGTCTTCTCCGCCTTCGCGACGCCCACCGGCGACCCGCTCACCATGCTGTCGCTGGCCGCCCCGATCGTGGCCCTCTACTTCATCGCGCTCGCCATCTGCCTGGTCAACGACCGCAGGCGCAAGCTGCGCGACCCCGACGCGGGTCTCGACGACGACGAGGCCTCCCAGCTGGACCTCACCCCGGCGCCGATCGGCGAGATGGACGCGGTCCCGGCCCCCGCCGCGCTGCCCGGCCAGTCGGACGGCGGCCGTCAGAGGATCAACGGTTACGACGACGCGACCTGACGAGCACGCCCCCAGCCACCGTCGCGAGGTGCCCCCGCGGGGCGTGAGCTCTGAGATCACGCTCTTCGTCAATCCCACCGCGGGACGCGGCCGGGGCGCGCACGCCGCGCAGCCGACCGCTTCCGCGTTGCGGGCCGCCGGCTTCTGCGTGCGGACCGTCGTCGGCACCGACGCCCCGGACGCCCTGGCCCGGCTGCGCGCCGCCGTCCGCGAGGGCACCGGTGCGGTGATCGCGGTCGGAGGCGACGGGATGGTCTCGCTGGCCCTGCAGGCGCTGGCCGGGACACAGGTGCCGCTCGGGGTGGTCGCCGTGGGCACCGGGAACGACTTCGCGCGGGCGCTGGGGCTGCCCGTGCGGGAGCCCGAGCGGGCCGGGAGGCTGGCCGCCGGGGCCATCGAGGAGGGGCGGATCCGGGACATCGACCTCGGCCGGGTCGGCGACACCTGGTACGGGACCGTGCTGTGCTCCGGCTTCGACTCGAAGGTCAACGACCGCGGCAACCGGATGCGGCTGCCCGCGGGCCGGTTCAGGTACGACCTGGCGATGATCGCCGAGCTGGCCGCCTTCCGCCCGTTCCCGTACCGGATCACCCTCGACGACGGCCCGGTCATCGAGACCGAGGCCACGCTGGTGGCGGTGGGCAACGGCTCCTCCTACGGCGGCGGCATGCGCATCTGCGCGGACGCCGTCCCGGACGACGGGCTCTTCGACGTCACGGTGGTCGCAGACTGCAGCCGGGCCACCCTGCTCACGGTGTTCCCGCAGGTCTACAAGGGGACGCACCTGAGCCACCCGAAGGTGACCGTCCACCGGGCCCGCACGATCACCCTGGAGGCGCCCGGGCTCACCGCCTACGCCGACGGGGAGCCGGTCGGGCCGCTTCCGGTGACCGCCGCGTGCGTCCCCGGAGCCCTGAGGCTCCTCACATAAATGATCGGGACTGTTGTCAGGGGTGACGGGTAGGCTCGATCCCAAGATGACCGAAGAACTCTCACCCGCCGAGCGGTACGCCGCTGCCCGGATCCGCGCCGCCGAAGAAGCCACCGCGCTGGCCCCCTTCCGCGAGATGTACGCATTCGACCTGGATCCGTACCAGGTCGAGGCCTGTAAGGCACTGGAGGCGGGCAAGGGCGTCCTGGTGGCCGCCCCGACCGGCTCGGGCAAGACGATCGTCGGCGAGTTCGCCGTGCACCTGGCGCTCCAGCAGGGCCGCAAGTGCTTCTACACGACGCCCATCAAGGCCCTGTCGAACCAGAAGTACGCCGACCTCGTCAAGCGCTACGGCGTCGAGAAGGTGGGCCTGCTCACCGGCGACAACAGCGTCAACTCCGAGGCGCCGGTCATCGTGATGACCACCGAGGTGCTCCGCAACATGCTGTACGCGGGCTCCCAGTCGCTGCGCGGCCTGGGCTACGTGGTGATGGACGAGGTGCACTACCTCTCCGACCGGTTCCGCGGGGCCGTCTGGGAAGAGGTGATCATCCACCTCCCCGAGTCCGTTACCCTGGTGTCACTGTCGGCGACCGTGTCCAACGCCGAGGAGTTCGGTGACTGGCTGGACACCGTGCGCGGCGACACCGAGGTGATCGTCTCCGAGGAGCGGCCCGTACCGCTGTGGCAGCACGTCATGGCCGGCCGCAGGATCTTCGACCTCTTCGAGGAGGAGTCCGACCACGGAGGCCGCGGCTCCGCCCGCCGCGAGGTCAATCCCGACCTGCTGCGCATGGCGCGCGAGGAGAACACCCGCACCTACAGCCCCAAGGACCGGCGGCGCGGCAAGATGGTCCGCGAGGCCGACCGCGAGCGCGAGCGGCGCTCCCGCGGCCGGATCTGGACCCCCTCCCGGCCCGAGGTCATCGCCCGCCTCGACGGGGACGGGCTGCTGCCCGCCATCAACTTCATCTTCAGCCGGGCCGGCTGCGAGGCCGCCGTCCAGCAGTGCCTGTACGCGGGCCTGCGGCTCAACGACGACTCCGCACGCCTGCGGGTCCGCGAGATCGTCGAGGCGCGCACCGCCTCCATCCCCACCGAGGACCTGCACGTCCTGGGCTACTACGAATGGCTCGAAGGCCTGGAGCGGGGCATCGCCGCGCACCACGCGGGCATGCTGCCCACCTTCAAGGAGGTCGTGGAGGAGCTCTTCGTACGGGGCCTGGTCAAGGCCGTCTTCGCCACCGAGACCCTGGCGCTGGGCATCAACATGCCCGCGCGCACGGTCATCCTGGAGAAGCTGGTCAAGTGGAACGGCGAGCAGCACGCCGACATCACCCCCGGCGAGTACACGCAGCTGACCGGCCGGGCCGGGCGGCGCGGCATCGACATCGAGGGCCACGCGGTGGTGCTGTGGCAGCGGGGCATGGACCCGGCGGCGCTCGCGGGGCTCGCGGGTACCCGTACGTACCCGCTGCGCTCCAGCTTCAAGCCCTCCTACAACATGGCCGTGAACCTGGTCAGCCAGTTCGGGCGGCACCGCTCGCGCGAGCTGCTCGAGACCTCCTTCGCGCAGTTCCAGGCCGACCGCTCGGTGGTCGGGATCTCCCGCCAGGTGCAGCGCAACGAGGAGGGCCTGGAGGGCTACCGGGAGGGCATGACCTGCCACCTGGGCGACTTCGAGGAGTACGCGCAGCTGCGCCGGGACCTCAAGGACCGGGAGACCGAGCTGGCCAAGCAGGGCGCCGCGCAGCGCCGGGTGCAGGCGGCCAGCTCGCTGGAGAAGCTCAAGCCGGGCGACATCATCCACGTGCCGACGGGCAAGTTCGCCGGGCTCGCGCTGGTCCTGGACCCGGGCGTGCCGGCCGGACGGGTCAACGGGCACCGCGGGTACGAGTACCCCGAGGGCCCGCGTCCGCTGGTGCTCACCGCCGAGCGGCAGGTCAAGCGGCTCGCCGCGATCGACTTCCCGGTCCCGGTGGAGGCCCTGGACCGGATGCGGATCCCCAAGACCTTCAACGCGCGCTCCCCGCAGTCCCGTCGGGACCTGGCGTCCCAGCTGCGCTCCAAGGCCGGGCACATCACGCCGGAACGGCGGGGGCGCGGCCGGGCCGCGGCGGCCGACGACCGCGAGATCGCCCGGCTGCGGGCGGCCCTGCGGGCGCACCCGTGCCACGGCTGCGACGAGCGCGAGGACCACGCCCGCTGGGCGGAGCGCTACCACCGGCTCAAGCGGGACACGGTGCAGCTGGAGCGGCGGATCGAGGGCCGGACGAACACCATCGCCCGCACCTTCGACCGGATCCACGCGCTGCTGACCGAGCTGGACTACCTGCGCGAGGACGAGGTCACCGTGCACGGCAAGCGGCTCGCCCGGCTGTACGGAGAGCTGGACCTGCTGGCCTCCGAGTGCCTGCGCGCGGGCATCTGGGAGGGCCTGAGCCCGGCCGAACTGGCCGCCTGCGTCTCGGCGCTGGTCTTCGAGGCGCGGCAGGCCGACGACGCGGTCGCGCCGAAGGTGCCGGGCGGGGCGGCGAAGGTCGCGCTGGGCGAGATGGTCCACATCTGGGGCCGGCTCGACGCCCTGGAGGAGGAGCACCGCATCAACCAGGCGGAGGGCGTGGGCCAGCGCGAGCCGGACCTCGGCTTCGCGTGGGCGGCCTACCAGTGGGCTTCGGACAAGAGCCTGGACGAGGTGCTGCGCGAGGCGGAGATGCCCGCCGGCGACTTCGTGCGCTGGTGCAAGCAGGTCATCGACGTCCTCGGGCAGGTCGCGGCCGCGGCTCCGTCCGCCTCGGGTGACAGCGGGAGCACGGTGGCCCGCAACGCCCGCAAGGCCGTCGACGCGCTGTTGCGGGGCGTAGTGGCCTACAGCTCGGTCGGCTAGGGGCTTTCGGGGCTTCCCGTCGTGGGGGTCGGCGCCGCCGGGTCGTCGTCCGCGGTCGGGCCCGGGCCCGCTTCCCAGGCCGCGCGGTCGTGCCAGGCCTGGAGGGTGCGGCCGCTCTCGAAGCGGTGGCCGGCGCCGGTGACGGGGTCGGTGAACTCCAGTACGCGGGCCAGGAGTTGCAGCGGGCGGCGGTAGTCGTCCGGGGCCGGGTCGGTGACCCGCGGATACACCGGATCGCCGAGGATGGGCAGGCCGAGCGCGTTCATGTGCACCCGCAGCTGGTGGGTGCGGCCGGTGTGCGGGGTCAGCCGGTAGCGGCCCAGGCGGCCGCGGGTGGCGGTGAGCTCGATCAGGCTCTCGGCGTTCGGTTCGCCGTCCGGGACCTCGACCGCCGCGATGACCCCGCGCGTCTTCTCGATCCGGCTGCGGACCGTGCGGGGGAAGCCCAGCGCCGGATCGTGGGCCGCGAGGGCCTCGTACTCCTTGTGGACCTCGCGGCGCTGGAACAGGAGCTGGTAGGCGCCGCGGTCCTCGGGACGGATGCTGAACATGACCAGCCCCGCGGTCAGCCGGTCCAGCCGGTGGACCGGGCTGAGCTCCGGCAGGTCCAGTTCCTCGCGGAGCCGGGCCAGGGCGGTCTGCGTGACGTGGCTGCCGCGGGGGGTGGTCGCCAGGAAGTGCGGCTTGTCCACGACCAGCAGGTGCCGGTCACGGTGCACGACGCGCAGCGCGAAGGGCACGGCCGGCTCGGGCTCCATGTCCCGGTGGAACCACAGGTACCCGCCGGGTTCGTACGGGTCCCGTGCGCGCAGGACCCGCCCGCCGGGGCCGAGGACCCGGCCGGAGTCCAGCAGGTGCCGGACGCCATCCGCGCCGCGGGTACCCGCGTAACGCGCGGTCAGGTAGGCGCCGAGGTCGGGCCACTTCCCCTCGGGGTCGGCGGGCAGCCGCAGGCGCACCGGGTCGATTCCGGCGCGCTGGGGGAGGGGCGAGGGCGGCACCTGGGCTTTTCGTCTCATCGGGGACAGGCTATGCGCGCGGGGTGAGCTGCCCTACTGCTGGGTGAAGGTGCCCAGGTGGTTGGCGTCGAGGTACTCGACGCGGAAGGTGCCGTCGGTGAAGAACACCCCGGTGCGGCCGATCGCGTTCTCGCCCCTCGTCTCGAAGCTGAAGGTGTCGCCGTCGTAGTGCGTGAGCGGATAGCGCTGGGGTTTCGGGCCGAGGGAGAGGGTGAGTGCGCCGTTGTCGTCGGCGGTGACGGTTGCCTTGCCGTAGTAGGGGTTGTCGTAGGTGCCGGTGTACGCGGCGCTGTCCTGGGCCGGCTTGGCTCCGGAGGGCGGGCGGGCGTAGTCGGTGGGGGAGCGGCCCACGTTGAGCTCCTGCTCGTACAGGCCCGAGATCAGGGGGAGCCAGTCGGTGGTGGCCTTGCCGTGCTCGGCGAAGTCGAAGAAGTTCAGGGCCACGGTGTCGGCGACGCCGACCGGCGCTCCGTTGGTGAGGACGACGATGCCGAGCTTCTCCAGCGGGAGCATGGTGACGTTGGTGTTGGCGCCGAGCTCGAATCCGCCGGAGTGGCTCAGGCGAAGCCGGCCCGCGCCGTCGTAGGAGACGTTCCAGCCCAGGCCGTAGAAGCCGGTGCGGTTCGCGGGCGGGGCGGGCGGCTGCGACAGGATCTGCGGGAAGTGGGTGGCGGCGAGGGTTTCGGCCGGGATGATGCGCTTCCCGTCGAGGGTGCCGTCGGCGAGCTGGAGCCGCAGCCAGCGGGACATGTCGCGGGCGGTGGAGCTCACCCCGCCGGCCGGCGCCTGGGCGTCGGGGTTGCGGACGAAGCGGGGGCTCCAGGTGCCGTCCGGGTTCTCCACGTGGGTGGCGGCGCGGTTCGGGGCCCGCTCGAATGCGGAGAACTCGGTGCTGGTGCTGGTCATCCCGGCGGGCTTGAACAGGACGTCCTCGGAGAGCTTCTGCCAGCTGGCGCCCTTGGCGCGGGCCACGCCCTCGGCGGCGGCGGTGAGGCCGAAGTTGGTGTAGGCGTAGCTCCCGCGGAACGGGGTGAGGGGCTCGAAGCGGAGGTGGTCCAGGATGTACGCCTGGTCGTAGCCGAGGTCTTCGAGGAGGTCGCCCGCGTGGTCGGGCAGGCCGCTGCGGTGGGAGAACAGGTCGGCGGTCGTCACGTGACCGGAGACCCAGGGGTCCTTCAGGGAGAACCCGGGCAGGGCGGTGTGACGGCCCCATTCGCCGGGCTCGGTGAGGGCGCCGGCCACGACCGTGGACGAGATCGGCTTGGAGACGGAGGCGACCTGGAAGACCGTGTCCGGGTCGACCTTCGCGGTCTCGCCGGTCCGGCGCAGGCCGTAACCCTTGAGGTGGACGACCTCGTCGTCGTGGACGACGGCCACGGAGATGCCGGGGACGCCGGTGCGGCGCATCAGGTCCTCGACGGTCCGGTCGAGGCGGGCCACTGCCTTGCCGACTGCGTCGTCGCTGATCAGGGGCTTGGGCGGGGGTGGCGGGCTGGGGGCGGCAGGGGCCGCCGGGGCGGCCAGGAGTGCTGCGGCGGCGGCCGCCGTCGCCGCCGTCGCCGATGCCGCTGCGCGGAGCGTACGCATGAGCTCATTGTCCCGCCGGGCGGGCGGCGGCGCGCGGGCTGGCTCCGCCCGGGCGTCGGGTGCGGCGCCGTTGCCGGGGCTCCGCTCCGGACCCGCGCCTCAAACGCCGGCGGGGCTGGGTGTGGCGTCCCCGCGGCTAGGCGGCCGTGGCGTGGTCCTGTTCGGCTTCCACCGCGGCGTTCCAGTCGCGCTTGATCGCTCGCCAGCCCTCGTCCGTTTCGCCCAGGCGCCAGTAGCCCGAGATCGACAGGCGCTCGCGGGCGATGCCGCGTTCCAGGCGGAGGTGGCGGCGGAGGTCCTTCACGAAGCCCGCTTCGCCGTGGACGAAGGCGTGGACGTCCGTCGAGGGGAACTCCAGCGCGGTGACCGCCTCCACCAGCGCCTCGCCGATCGGGCGCGCGCCGCGGTGCAGCCAGACCGGGGCCACCCCGTCCGGGGTGGCGATGTTCTGCTCGTCCGCCGGGCCCTGGACCTCCACGAAGGCGTGGACCCGCGCACCCGCCGGCATCCGCTCCATCGCCGCCGCGATCGCCGGCAGCGCGCTCTCGTCGCCGACCAGCAGGTGCCAGTCGGCCGCCGGGTCCGGGGCGTAGGCACCGCCCGGGCCGAGGAACCGGACGGCCTCACCCGGCTGGACCCGCGCCGCCCAGGGGCCGGCCAGGCCCTCGTCGCCGTGGACGACGAAGTCCAGCGCCAGCTCGCGGCGCCCCGCGTTCCAGCTCCGTACGGTGTAGGCGCGCTGGCGCGGCCACTGCGCCCGGGGGAAGTGGGCGCGGATCTGCTCCAGGTCCCACGGTTCGGGGTACGCGACGCCCTGCGGGGGGAAGAGGATCTTGACGTAGTGGTCGGTGAACTCGCCCGCGCCGAATCCGGCCAGCCCGTCACCGCCCAGCACGATGCGCACCATGTGCGGCGTCAGCCGCTCGGTGCGTACGACGACGGCGGTGCCGACGGTGCGGGCGCGTCCTTCTGCCACGGTGTCTCCCCTGACTCCCCTGAAACAACTTAGGATTACCTAAGTTAGCACCTCAAGGTCGCAGTGCGCTGCTGAGACGCGACACGGCTCCACCCAGACCCCACCTGCGGGTGAGGGCGTCGACCAGCTCCGGCTGCGCCGGGGCCGTCGGCAGGGCCGGGTCGAAGGACGGGAGCGGGACGTCGGCGGCCACCTGGACCACCTTCGGGGCCACGGCCAGGTAGGCGCGGGACTCGTCCAGACGCTTGCGCTGGGTGGGCGTCAGCTTCGACTTCGGGTCGTCGACCGCCGCGATGATCCCGGCGAGCGAGCCGTAGGCGTCGAGGAGCTTCGCCGCCGTCTTCTCGCCGATGCCGGGGACGCCGGGCAGGCCGTCGCTCGGGTCCCCGCGCAGCAGCGCCAGGTCCGCGTACCCGGGGCCGTCCACCCCGTACTTCTCGCGCAGCCACGCCTCGTCCGTCACCTGGAGGCTGCCCACGCCCTTCAGCGGGTAGAGCACCCGGCGCTGCCGGGCGTCGTCCACCAGCTGGTAGAGGTCCCGGTCGCCGGTGACGATGTCCACCGGACCCGTGGCGCGGGCCGTGAGGGTGCCGATCACGTCGTCCGCCTCGTAACCGGCCACGCCCACCCGGGCGATCCCGAAGGCGTCCAGGGCCGTCTCGATGATCGGGACCTGCGGCGCCAGCGTGTCGGGGGTCTCCTCCACGTCCGGTCCGGTCTCGTTCTCCACCGCGACCCGGTGGGCCTTGTACGAAGGGATCAGCTCCACCCGCCAGTGCGGCCGCCAGTCGGCGTCCATGCAGGCCACGAGGTCGTCCGGGCGGTGGTCCTGGACCAGTCGGCCGATGAAGTCGAGCAGTCCGCGCACGGCGTTGACCGGGGTGCCGTCGGGGGCCTTCACGGAGTCCGGGACGCCGAAGTAGGCCCGGTAGTAGAGGGAGGCGGTGTCCAGGAGCATCAGGCGTCGTGTCGTCACGCAGACGATGATGCCGCAACGCCGTCGACGCGCCGCCGGGCGGCCACGGACAGTGAGCGGTCCGGTACGGGAACACCCGTGCACGCGAAACACGGGGCGGTTGCTGCGTAAGGTGCTTACAGCACACCGATGTGCGACGGACAAGGGGAGGGCAGCCCCGAAATGAACGACAGGGACGGCACGGACGACCTGGACGACAAGAGCCCCGAGGGCACGGCGATGGACAAGGACAAGGAAAAGGACGGCAAGGAGCCGCTCCGGGTGGGCGTGGCGGTGCGCAAGCGGCGCCGCGCGCTCCAACTGACCCTTGCCGCCGTGTCGGCGCGCAGCGGGCTGTCGGTCCCGTTCCTGAGCCAGATAGAGAACGAGCGGGCCCGGCCGAGCATGCGGTCCCTGGAACGGGTCGCCGACGCGCTGGAGACCACGGCCGTCGAGCTGCTCGCCGCGTCCGACACCGCGCGCACGGTGGACCTCGTACGGGCCGGTGACCCGTCCGGGCTCACGCCCGTGCCGGGGGTACGGCCGCTCGTGCGCGGGCACCACCAGCTGCACGCCCTGGAGTTCACCGGGGACCAGGACGCCGGGCGCGAGTACCAGCACCGCAACGACGAGCTGATGTACGTGGTCGAGGGAGCCTGCCAGGTGGAGGCGGAGGGGCGGGCCTACCGGCTGGAGAGCGGCGACGCGCTGTTCCTGTCGGGAGGCGTGCGGCACCGCTGGCGGGCCGTCACCGAGGACACCCGGATCCTGGTGGTGGCGGTGGGCGACCACATCCACGCGACGTCCGAGCCGCCGTCGCCGGGGCGCTGAGGGCGTGCGGCGGGTCGTCTCGCTGGTGCCGTCCCTGACCGAGGCGGTGGCCGTCAGCCGGCCCGGGCTGCTGGTCGGGGCCACGGACTGGTGCACCCACCCCGGGGACCTCGGGGGCGCGGTGCGGATCGGCGGGACGAAGAACCCCGACGTGCGCCGGATCGCGGAGCTGCGCCCGGACCTGGTGATCGCCAACGAGGAGGAGAACCGGCCCGCGGACCTGGCGGCGCTGCGGGCGGCCGGTGTGGAGGTATTGGTCACCGAGGTACGGGACCTCCCGCAGGCGCTGCGGGAGCTGGACCGGCTGCTGGTGGGGGTGCTGGGGCTGGCGAGGCCGGGGTGGCTGGCGGACGCCGAGGCCGCGTGGGCCCGGGTGGAACCGGCCGCCGACCGGAAGGCCTTCGTACCGGTGTGGCGGCGGCCGTGGATGGTGCTCGGCCGCGACACCTTCGCGGGGGACCTCCTCGCCCGGCTCGGCGTGCGCAACGTCTACGCGGGCCACCCGGAGCGGTATCCGCGGGTTGCGGTGGAGGAGCTCGCGGCCGCGGGCTGCGATCTGGTGGTGCTTCCCGACGAGCCCTACCGCTTCACCGCGCAGGACGGCCCGGAGGCCTTCCCCGCACTGCCCGCCGCGCTGGTCAGCGGCCGCCACCTCACCTGGTACGGCCCCTCGCTCGCCGAGGCCCCGGCCGTGCTGGCCGGGGCCCTGCGGGAGCTGCGAGAGCCGAAGGAAGCGGGGGACTAGGCGGCGAGGAGGCGGCCGGTGCGCAGGCCGCGCAGGGTGTGGGCGGCGGCGAGCAGCCAGGCGGTCAGCAGGGCGAGGAAGAGGGCCGCGGCGAGCCAGGCGAAGGCGGTCAGGCCGGTGTGGCGGGCCAGGCCGGCGGCGCCGGTGACGCAGGTGCCGACGGGGAAGGTCAGGGCCCACCAGGTCATCGCGAAGCCCATGCCGTGACGGGCGGCCCGCACCAGCATGGCCGAGGCCAGGGCCAGCCACAGCAGGGCGAAGCCCATCACGGGGACCCCGTAGACGACCGCGAAGGCGGCGAGCGCACCGGCGTAGGGGGCGCCGATCGACTGGGGGGCCAGGTCGGCGAGCTGGTTCACGGCGGTGGTGGACTGGCCGAGGGGGCCCAGGACCAGGAAGAGCGTGGGGGTCAGGGCCAGGGGGAGGGGGCCGCCCACGATCAGCCGGCCGAAGACCAGGGGGAGCATCAGCAGGACGGCCAGCAGGCTGATGCCGAACATGGCGTAGCAGGCGAGCAGCATGGTCTCGCGGGGCTGGCCCGCGGGCAGGTGGGGGATCAGCAGGGGGCCGAGGGCGGCGGAGACCATGGGGGCGACCAGGGGGAGCAGCCAGACGGGGGTGGCCTGCCCGGCCTCCACCTTGTGGCGCACCACCATCAGGTAGGGCACCACCACGGCCATGACCAGGCCGATCGCGGTGCCGGCGGTGAACAGCACGGCGTCCACGGCCACCGCGGCGCCGGTCCCGATCAGGTCCTTGCCGACGATGAGGGTTCCGCCGCCGACGGCCAGCAGCGCCATCGAGAGGCAGCCGTAGAAGGGGGCGACGGCCGGGTCGAGGAGATGGGCGCGGGCCTGGTCGGGGTGGTGGAGCCAGTGGCCGGCGCGGGCGGTGAGCAGCACCACCAGTGCGACGGCGGACAGCGCCCAGACGAGCTGGCAGGCCACGCGCTGGCCGGGGAGCTGGTAGGGCAGGGTGGCGCCGGCGTTCGCGACGATCGCCGTGCCCATGATCGAGGCGTACCAGTTGGGTCCGAGCTGCCGCAGCGCCTTGTGGGCGCGGGGGGCGGCTTCGGGGGTGGTGACGGTGGTGCGGGGTCGCACGAGGGTGGTGGCCATGGACCCAGCGTCGTCCCTGGTGGGAGGGGGCGGCAGAGGTCTCCCGCCTATAAGGCCATAAACTGATGTTATGGGTAACGAGGAGTGGGTTCCGCTGGCGCACCGGGTGCCGGACCTGGGGGCGCTGGAGCTGCTGCTCGCGGTCGCGCGCGTGGGCAGCCTGAGCGGTGCGGCCCGGCGGCTGGGGATCACCCAGCCCGCGGCGAGCAGCCGGATCCGGGCGATGGAGGCGCGGCTCGGGGTGGCGCTGGTGGACCGCTCGCCCAGGGGGTCGACGCTGACGGCGGAAGGCGCGCTGGTCACGGACTGGGCCCGGCGGGTGGTGGAGGCGGCAGAGGCGTTCGACGCGGGCGCGCAGGCGTTGCGGGGCCGGCGGGACTCGCGGCTGCGGGTGGCCGCCAGCATGACGATCGCGGAGTACCTGCTGCCGGGGTGGCTGATCGCGCTGCGCGGGCAGCGGCCGGACACGGCGGTGTCGCTGCACGCCGGGAACTCGGCGGTGGTCGCGCAGCGGGTCCTGGCGCACGAGGCGGACCTCGGCTTCGTGGAGGGGCTGACGGTCCCGGAGGGCCTGGACTCGGCGGTGATCGCGCAGGACCGGCTGGTGGTGGCGGTGGCGCCGGGCCATGCGTGGGCGCGGCGCTCGAAGGGGGTGGAGGTGGCGGAGCTGGCGGCGGCCCCGCTGATCCTGCGGGAGCGGGGGTCGGGGACGCGGCAGGTGCTGGACGCGGCGCTGGCCTCGGCCGGGGGAGGAGGGCGCGGGCTGGCGGCGCCGCTGCTGGAACTGGCGTCGACCACGGCCGTGAAGGCGGCGGCGCTGAGCGGGGCGGGGCCGTGCGTGCTGTCGGAGCTGGCGCTGGGGGACGAGCTGGCGGCGCGGCGGCTGGTGGAGGTGCCGGTGGCGGGGGCTGCGCTGGGGCGCGCCTTGCGGGCGGTATGGCCCGCGGGGGCCCGTCCGGCGGGCCCGGCGCGCGACCTGCTGTCGCTGACGCGGCGCCGGGCCTAGCGGGGGGCCGCCTGGCAGGTGCGGCGCCGCTGCCCGGGGCC
>NZ_JBEZLA010000067.1:0-38220 GCF_040651925.1 Streptomyces sp. NPDC048349
TGTCGAGCCCGGTGTTGTCGAGCAGGTTCTGCACCGCGGCGGCGACACCGCGGCCCTGGACGCCGGGCCCGCGCGGACGCCGGGCCGAGCGGGCGCACCAGGCCCGCTCGGACGCCCGGCACCAGTGGGCGCCGGGCCCGCGTGGACGACGGGCCCGCGTGGACGACGGATCGAGCGGCTCGCCGTGCCCGGAGTTCCAGGCGATTCCCGCCCGGGTCCCACCGGGTCCCACCCGACCACAGGATCCTCAGGTCTGCCCGGCCACCCCGCCGCCGTTCACAGCGCCGCCCGGATCCGGTCGAACGCCTCGCCCAGCACCGCCGGATGGCTGCCGGCGTTGATCCGGAAGTGACCGGCGTACGCGTCGCCCCCGAAAGCGGCTCCGGGAAGGGCGTGGACCCGGGCGTCGGCGAGGGCGCGGGCGAAGCGCTGCGCCTCGTCCGGCGCGGGGAACCCGGCCCACACCAGATAGGTGGCCTCGGGGGCGACGACGTCCACCCGCAGGGGGAGCCGGGCGAGTTCCGCCCGGACCAGTTCCACGTGCTCGGCGAGCTGGGCGCGCAGCGCGGCCAGCCATCCGGTCCCCTGCTCGTAGCAGGCGACCGTGGCGATGGCGCCGAGGCTTCCCGGCCGCCCGAGCAGACCCTGCGGCATCCCCGCGAGTGCCCCGGCCGTGCGGTCCGAGGCGTAGACGGTGGCGCTCTTCAGGCCGGCGATGTTGAACGCCTTGGACGCCGAGGTGAGCCCGAAGACCCGGGCCCGGTGCACGGCGGGGTCGGCGAACACCGAGCGCGGCTGCCCCGCGAGCCCGAGCGGCATGTGCACTTCGTTCGCGAGCAGCAGCAGGTCGTGCTCCACGGCGAGGGAGAGCGCCGCGGTGATCTCTTCGCTGTTCCAGGCCCGGCCCACCGGGTTGTGCGGCTGGCACAGGATCCAGGCCGCGGCGCCGGCCGCCGCGGCGGCTTGGAGTGCGGAGAAGTCGTTGCGGTAGCCGGCCGCGTCCCGCAGCAGGGGTACGGCCACCGGGCGCATGCCGGCCTCTTCGACCACCGTGAAGAGGTCGCCGTACACCGGTGTCTCCACGATGACGGGGCTGCCGGGCGGCAGTTGGTCGCGCAGGAGCGTCCGCAGCCCGGCCAGAATGTCGGTGGTGCAGCGCAATCCTGCGGGGGAGGCGTGGTGCTCACGGGCCAGATGGAGTGCGCAGGCCTGCTCCTGCTCGCCGGTGAGGCCGTATCCCGTCTCGCCGTCCCGCACGGCGCGTTCGAGGGCGTGGCGCAGGAAGTCCGGGGTCTCCAGGTCCATTTCGGCGACGCCGAGGCAGATCCGGTCCGGCTCGAGCCCGCCCACCTGCCACTTCAGGGTGCGCCGGCCGCGCAGGACGTCCATGTCCGCTATGAACCGCGGGGCCTGCGCGTCCGGCCCCGCGGCCGCCCGGACCGGGGCGGCCGCGTGCGGGGGACGGTCGTCAGTCGGCATCGCGATCCAGCTCGACGTAGAGGCGGGTGCCGCCCTTGCCCTTGGTGCGCCGACGCACGCTGATGCCGCCGCGAATCTCCTTGGGATGCCGCACGTGCGTGCCGCCGCACGGGATCTCGATCTCTCCCGAACGCCAGACGAAGACGTCGTCGGCCCCCGGCAGGGGGGTCACGACCGCTTCCCCGGCGGACCCGAGGAGGGCGAGGACACGGTCCTGGATCTCCGGCACCGCCTCGCTGGGGATCGCACAGCCGAAGTCGAAGCGTGCGGCGCTGTCGCTGATGTGACAGCCGCGGGTCGAGCGCGTCTGGCCGTGCGCCGTGAGGTATTCACCGGTGGCGTGGAACAGGAAGTGCGCCAGGGTGTGCATCTGCATGTTGCGGAAGCGGCGTTCCCAGTCGATCTCCATGGTGACCTCCGCGCCCACCTCGAGCGAGCAGGGCTCCCCGAAGACGTGGCAGAACACCGCGTCGATGGTGGCGACTTCACCGTTGGGCAGCTGGTAGGGCCGGCCCCCGGCCTTCTGGACGTCCACCACCCGCAGTCCGTCGACGGTTCCCTGGTCGGCGACCTGCCCACCGGACTCGGCGTAGAACAGGGAGCGGTCGAAGATCGCGTGGTGGCCCTCGACCGCCAGGACGACGGCCGTCGCGCTGGTCGCGTACGGGTCGTGGTGGAAGAGCTGGGCCGTGGCGGGAGCCTTGCTCCACAGGGCGGGGTTAATCATCGGTCCGTCCTCCGTTCAGCAGTGTCGTTCCGTACAGTTCGCCGCGGTCGGCGAAGAAGGTGAGGATCTCGCCGTCGGCGGACGGGCCGAGGTCCGCGGCGAGCCGGCGGGCGCCCATGTAGCAGACGCCGGACGATCCGCCCACGCTGAGCCCGCGGGCCGCCAGCTCCCGCACGCCGTCGCAGGCCTGGGCGTCGGAGACCCGGTAGACGCCCGCGACCCGGCTCCTGGCCGCGTCGATCACGGCGGGGATCCGGTTCTGGTTGCCGGTGCCGCGCAGGATGCTCCGGGCCGGTGCGCCGCCGAAGGTGATCGAACCCTCGCGGTCCGCCACGTAGGAGGGGATGCCCTTGGCCTCCAGCATCGCGGACAGGGCCGCGAAGTGGCCGCCGCTGCCCACGCAGAAGATTCCGGCGGTGATCCGGGAGAAGTCGAGGGCGCCCATCAGGTGCGGTACCACCCACCGGGTGTAGACCTGCGGGTTGAGCGGGCTGTCGTTCTGGTTGGTCCAGTAGTAGTCCGGGTGCTCCGACCGGATGGACTGCAGCAGGTCGTCGCGGGCCTGCTGGCTGCCGAGGACCGGATGGGGGGTCGCGGCTATGTGCAGGACCCCGCCGACCAGTTCGATCTTCCGCCGGGTGATGTCCGGGATGCCGGGGTCGGTCACCAGGTGCACGGGGTGCCCGAGCAGCCGGCCGGCCACCGCCAGGCCGAGGCCCAGGGAGCCCGACGTGGACTCGATGACGGTCTGGCCCTCGGCGAGCAGTCCCTGCTCACGGGCCAGGAGGAGCAGGCCGAGGCCGAGGATCGACTTGAAGCTGGACTCGGTGGCCGGGCTGCCGTGGATGGCGCGCAGCCGCAGTCGGGAGGCCTCGAAGCCGCCGCAGTCCACGGTGCTCAGGCGGCTGAGCTCTTCGATGAGTTCGTAGGGGTCGGGTCCGCGGTGGTGCGGCGCCGCCGGGTGGTCCAGGGTCAGGCTCACTTCTTCCCCTCCAGGAGGTTCTTGGCCCAGAAGATCGACACGAGGAGCACGCCGATGCCCGCCATCTGCACCAGGCTCAGGCGCTGGTCGAACAGGACCAGGCCGTAGACGGCGGCTGCGACCGGCTGCAGCAGCACGAACAGTGCGGCGAGCTGGAGCGGCAGGAACTTCACGGCGTGTGCCATCAGGGTCTGGCCGAGCAGCTGCGAGGTCACCGCGAGGGCGATCAGTACGAGCCAGCCCTTCGCGCTGGTGGGCCACAGGCTCTCGCCGAGCAGGGCCGCCACGGCGAAGCAGGCGAGGCCGCAGACCAGGCTGAGGGTGGCCATGATGCGGGTGGCTTCGTGGCGCTCGCGCAGGCCCTTGGCCACGACGAGGAACAGCGCGTAGAACACCGCGGTCGCCAGGGCGAGCAGGTCGCCCCGCAGGTGCCGGGGGTCGAGGCCGGTTCCGAGGATGACCAGGATGTACAGGCCGGCCAGCGCGAGCAGGGCGGGCAGCGCGAGGCGCCACGGAAGCCGGTCGCCGAAGAGCAGGAAGCAGAGCGGGGCGATGATGAACGGCACCAGATTGGCCAGCAGGTTCGCCTCGGCCAGCGAGGTGTAGAGGAACGAGATGTTCCACAGGCACAGGTCGGCGGCGAGGAACAGCCCGCCCAGGACGATCAGGAGCTGGTCCCGCCGCCCGATCCGAGTGGCGGTGCCGGGCCCGTCGGCGCCGGCGGCCGTGGCGGCGGCGGCGTTCGCGCGCGTGCGGCGTGCGGCGGCCATCGCCATGCCGAGCAGCATGGGTGCGGCGAGCAGCGAACGGTATCCGCCGGTGGCCACCGGGCCCACCTCGCTGATCCGGACGAAGACACCGCCGAGGGCCAGGCAGCAGACCGCGAGGAGCACCATGAGCTGCGAACGGGCCCGGCTGCCCGGCTTTTCCTCCGCCGCGGGTTCCGGCCCGGCCGCGACCGGTGCGGGGAGGACCTCGTGTCCCGCCTCTGTCGTCGAGTCCGTCGTGACTGCGCGGCTCATGAGCGCCCCGACTCCTTCAGTGTGTAGAGGTCGCTGTCGTAGCCGAGAGAGTGCAGGGCTCTCCGGGATTCAGCGACACGAAGATCGTGGTCCGTCTGGTGTTTCGAGAAGATGAGCCCGGCCACCGTTCCGCTGTGTGCGACGCACACGCCGAGGGCCCCCCACTCCTTCTTGACCGCCATCAGGTCCCCCAGGGATTTCTTGGGGAGCCGGTCATTGTGCAGCTCGCTGCTGAGGGTCGCTATTTCTGCGGCCGCATTGCCGTCGTTCGCGAGGAGCGCCGCATCGAGTTCGGCGAAGAGCCGCTCGTAGATTCTGGCCTTTCCCGGGTCCTCCGGGATTTCCCGGTGGAACTCCTCCGTGCGCACCCAGCCGCCCTCGTCGACTCCGACGATGCTCCACCGCAGATCCGTATCGTATTTCGCGATCAGGGTCTGCGACCGCTGGGCACAGGAGGCGATTCCGGGATGCAGCAGGTAGTCGCCGTATTCGAGCTTTCGGGCCACGGAGAGGGCGAGCGCGTGCGCCACCGGCACGGGGGTCTGCGGGTGGGCCTCCCGGATGCAGAGCAGGGCGACGGCCAGGATGTCGGCGGTCGAGCTCGCGTGTCCTTTGGCCACCGGGATGTTCGACGTGATGTCGATGGTGAGACCGGCGTGGGGGAACCCCAGCTCGGCGCCGAGGGCCTCGAAGGCGGCGAGCGCTTTGGTGCGGTCGGCCGGGCTGATCGTGAGTGCCTGCGTGCCGGGGCCCTCGGCCCGTCGCAGCCGCGCCGTGCAGCTCAACTCCTCGACGGGCGCCGTGAAGAGGAAGTGCTCGTACCCGCGCTCGCCGACGGTGTAGCCCTGCAGTATTTCTCCGAATGCGCCGTGGACGGTGCTGGCGATCTTGTCGTGCATGGGGTCGTTGTACGTGGCGTCGAGTGCGTCCGGCAACCAAAGGAAACCTGCTGGCTGCCATAAGCGAGGGCATCGCGGCGGCGATCGTGAACCGCATCGCGCGACCGATTTGCTCTACTTGCCCCGATAGGCGACCCGTTCAAGATCATCTTGCTTATCGGTGGCGAAAGGACTTCTTATGCATACTCCCCGCTCACGGTTGATGTTCAAGACTCGGTAAAACTGCACCCGTATCACTCCGTGGACCGGCCGATGGGTCCATAACGCCCGATACCACCGTTCCCTAAAGCGGAGTTGCTCGTTTCCATTTCTCCTGCTTACGTTTCGCCCCATGATCGAGACGCGTCATCTCCGCACGCTGCGCGCCGTTGCGCAAACGGGCTCTTTCGCTGCCGCGGCCCGGCAGCTGAGCTGTACCCAGCCGGCCGTGAGCCAGCAGATGAAATCCCTCGAACTGGCAATGGGCACTCCGCTTTTGATCCGCACCAGCCGTGAAGTACGGGTCACCGAGGCCGGCGCGGCCCTGGTGCGGCATTCGGCCGGGGTGCTCGCCGGACTCCACGCGGCCGAGGAGGAGATGGCGGCGTTCGCGGGGCTGCGCACCGGCCGGGTCCGGCTCACCTCCTTCCTGAGCGGCACGTCGGCCCTGATACCGTCTGCCATCGCCGCGATGCGCGCCGCCCATCCGGACGTGGAGGTCTCCCTGGCGGAGGCCCCTCCGCCGCGCTCCATCGACCTGCTGCGCAATGCCGACTGCGACATCGCCCTGGCCTTCCGCTACCCGGAGATCCCGGGCGCGGGCGCGAACGCAGAAGAGGAGTGGCAGGACCTCGCGGTCCGCCCGCTGCTCACCGACCCTCTGGTCGTGCTGGTTCCGGAAGGGCACCGCCTCGCGGAGGCGGGCCAAGTGGAATTGGCCGAACTGGCCGGGGAATCGTGGATCATGGGCTGTCACCGCTGTCGCCGCCATCTGCTGCAGCTGTGCGAGCACTCCGGCTTCGAGCCGCACGCCGAGTACGGGACGGACGACTATCCGACCGTGATCGGGCTTGTCGCGGCCGGTCTGGGGGTCGCCGTTCTTCCCGAACTGGCCCTGGGCGGACCGCCGTCGGCGCCGATCCGGCTGCTCCGCCTGGAGCCCACCGTGCGCCGGGAGGTGGTGGCCCTGTCCATGGCGACGTCCCCCTCCGTGCCGGCGGTCGGGCTCATGCTCCGCGAACTGGAACGATCCGCCGCCCGCTTGCCGGGGACGTCACCGGTCCGCCGCGGCCCAGGCTAGGTTGCTCGTATGAACTCATCATCTGGACGATCCGGAATGGATCGAGGGGCACTGTTAGCCGCATCGGTCACCGTGGTGCTGTGGGCCTCCGCGTTCGTATCCATCCGTGCCTCGGCGGACCATTTCGAACCCGGGGCGCTGGCGCTGGGGCGCCTGCTGACCGGCTCGTTGGCGCTGGTCTGCCTGCTGCTGGCGAAGGGCGGGGGAGTGCCGCCGCGCAAGGCATGGCCCGGCATCGTGGGATCGGGGGTGCTCTGGTTCGGCGTCTACATGGTCGTCCTGAACTGGGGAGAGCAACTGGTCGACGCGGGCACGGCGTCCATGGTCGTCAACGTGGGGCCGATGGTGGTCGCGCTGCTCGGCGGCTGGTTCCTGAAGGAAGGTTTCCCGCCGCTGCTGCTGGCCGGTATGGCCGTGTCCTTCGTCGGCGCCGTGGTCGTCGGCTTCTCGTCCTCCGGCGGCGGATCGTCCTCGGTCCTGGGCCTCGGACTGTGCCTGCTGGCCGCCGTGGCGTACGGGGCCGGCGTGGTGATGCAGAAGCCCGCGCTGCGCCACGCCACCCCGATGCAGGTCACGGCGTACGGCTGTCTGATCGGCGCCGTCGCGTGTCTGCCGTTCAGCGGGCAACTGGTGTCGGACCTGTCCGCGGCGCCCCTGTCGGCCACGCTCAATGTCGTCTACCTGGGCCTCTTCCCCACCGCCCTGGCCTTCACCACCTGGGCGTACGCGCTGTCGCGGACCACGGCGGGGAAGATGGGGGCCACCACCTATGCGGTGCCCGCCGTGGTGGTCCTCATCTCCTGGCTCGCGCTGGACGAGGTACCGGGCTGGGTCACCCTCCTCGGCGGTGCCATCTGCCTGGGCGGCGTGGCCGTATCCCGGATGCCCGGGTTCCGCAGGCGCGGGACCGAGGAGACCGCCGCACCGGCGGCCAGTGTGGAGACAGCGCGCTGAAGTGACCCGCCGGGACCGGCACGGCCGGAGGCGACACGGACAGGGGCGGGGACATGATGTCCCCGCCCCTTTTCATGTCCCCGCCCCTGATCCCTTTTCGTTCCCGCCCCTCCTTTTCGTGTCCGGCTCCTCGCCTCACAGGATGAGCGTGGTCTCGTTCCTGCCCAGTTCGTAGCCGAACTGGATTCTGGTGTGTGCGCCCAGTTCCTGTTTCATCGCCGCGATATGCCCTTGCAGTGATCTCTCGCTGATACCGAGCCGGCGGGCGATCTGCTTGTCGGGGTAGCCCGCTACGAGCAGTTTGCTGATCGATATCCGCAGTGAGGGAATGACCTGCTCGGCCGCCCTCGTGGCATGGGTCGAAACGAAGGGGAAAGGCCTCGCGCGATCCCAGGAACGGTCGAATATGTCCTTGAGGAAGCGCACGATGGCGGGCTCCCTGATGGCTATCGCATGCGTGCGGTCCTCATTCGCGGAGATGAACACGACGTCTTCGTCGATGATGATCATCCGGTCGAAGAATTCGGCCAGGGTGCGGACCTGGACCCCGTAGTCGGAGACGGTTCGCACGTAGTTCTTCGTCGCTTCGTCGAATCGCGTGGTGTGCTGATAAAGGGTGCGCATGGCGACGCCCCCCGCGATCTGGCGGCGCACGGATTCGAGGGCCTCGTCCAGGATCGGTCCGGGGCGCGGCCCGTCGGGCTGAGCGGTCAGGATCTCCTTGCGTGCATCGGCGAGAGCCTCGTCGATGGCGGCCGCGATGGCCTCGAGCCCGAAGTGGTAGCTGATCCGTGTGTCGGGGGGAGCCGTCGCGGCCGAGGGCGCGGCCGACGTGGCGGGCGAGTCGGCCAGGCCGCCCGCGACGAGCCGGGAGAGCGCCTGCAGGTGCTCGGACATGAGCTGCTGCACACCGCTGGGCCCATCCGGAATTTCTTGTTCCATTCGCATTCTCCCACTCGTCCGTCCTGCCAGTTTCCGGGTGTTCCAAGGGTCTTTCAGAGCCGACTGGATGTCCGATACTTCCCGGTGTGCGGCTTTTAGGATCCATCGGATTTTAGCAGTGCGGGAATATGAGACATCTCGGAGCTTGAGCGAAAGTCGATCCGGACTCGAGAGTGATCAAGGCGGGTCACAGCGACCGCCCACCACTCCACTAAACGGTCCGGCGGCACATGCCCCGCTCTTTTGGGAGGCTTGACGAAATGTTGGTAAACCTTTCCCGCCCCAGTACGTCGCTCCGCTCGCGCCTGACGGTCCGCATCGCCGCGGCGGGCATTGCCGCCACGCTGGCCGGTGGCTTGTTCGCGGTGTCCGCCGCGCACACGGACACGGCCCACCAGGCATCGGATGACGTAAAGATTCTGGCCGATGTTGGCTGGAATTCACCCACCCCCAAGGCGACTCCGTGAGTGCGGTCTTTCCCGTGAGCTCTTCCCCCTGGTTCATGTGCGACGGAACGGAATCCGAGCCGGGCCCCGCCGCACGCGTCTACTGCTTCCCGCACGCCGGCGGCAACCCGCGCTCGTTCCTCGGGTGGCAGCCGGACCTGGCGGGCGTGGCCGAGATCGCCGGGCTCTGCCCGCCGGGACGCGGCCGCCGCTACCGGGAGCCCGCCCTCACCGATGTCGCGGACCTCGCCGATGCCGTGGCCCGCGAGATCTCCACCACCGCAGACCGCCCCTTCGTCCTCTTCGGCCACAGCTTCGGCGCGGTGCTGGCCTTCGAGGTGGCACGGCGCATCGGTCATCTGCCGGATTTCCGCCACCTGGTCGCCTCCGGCTGCTCGGCCCCCTCACTGCTGCCCACGCGGCGGGTCGTGGAGGCCGCCCGGCTGGAAGGCCGGGAGTTCACGCAGGCCGTGGGCTTCTTCGGCGGACTGCCGCCGGAGGTCATGGCCGACGAGGGCCTGCAGGAACTGCTCCTGCCGAACCTTCGCGCGGACTTCCGCATGGTCGCCGGCTACACCTACCGGCCGGCCGCACCCCTGTCCGTACCGGTGACCCTGATCAACGGTCTGGACGACCCGCACATCGGCGAGGCCGGGCTGCAGCCGTGGGAACAGGAATGCCTCCAGCCGCCGGCCAGGCACTGGTCCGAGGGCGGCCACTTCTACTTCGACGGCCGCTCGCGGTCGGTCACCGACATCCTCCGGTCGCTCCTGTCCGCAGCGCCCGGCGTCGGGCAGCCTGGCGACTGGCACGTCGAACTCATCTGACCGTGCCGGACCCGTAGACACCCGTGCCACAGAGGAACTCCTGCCGTGAACCTGCCCGTTACCCCTTCCACAGACCCCGTCGACCAGCGTGCCCGCGCCCTGGCCTTCCGCCGGCTCCACCAGGGCACCGAGCCCTTCGTCATCCCCAACCCCTGGGACGCGGGAACCGCGCGGCTGCTGACCGGCCTCGGATTCGCGGCCCTCGCCACCACCGGTGCGGGACTGGCCTACCGCCTCGGCCGGCCCGACGGAACCAATCTGGTGGGCAGGCGGGAGATCCTCGCGAACGCCGCGGAGATCGTGGCGGCGACGCACCTGCCGGTCTCCGCCGACCTGGAGAGCGGTTTCGGCGACACGCCGCGCGAGGTGGCCGAGACGATTCGGCTCGCCGCCGCAGCGGGTCTGGTCGGCGGCTCGATCGAGGACTCCACGGGCCGCGCCGACGACCCCGTACGCCCCCTGGAGGAGGCGGTGGAGCGCGTGGCGGCCGCCGTGGCCGCCGCCCGTGAGCTCGACTTCCCCTTCACCGTGACGGCCCGCGCCGAGAACTTCTTCCAGGGCCGGTCCGACCTGGCGGACACCATCCGCCGGCTCCAGGCGTACGAGGCCGCGGGCGCCGACGTCCTCTACGCGCCCGGCCTCCCGGACGCCGAGTCGGTGCGCGCGGTGTGTGCCGCCGTCCGGCGCCCGGTCAACGTCCTGATGGGTTCGCCCGCCCTGCCGCTGTCCGTGGCCGAGCTCGGCGAACTCGGCGTACGACGGATCAGCGTCGGCTCGGCGCTGGCCCGGGCGGCGCTCGGTTCGGTCGTCCGGGCCGCCGAGGAGATCCGTACCCACGGGACCTTCGGTTTCGGAGCGGACGCCCTTCCCTACCCCGCAGCCAACGCGATGATGACACCGGCCCCGCCGGCCGGTCAGGAAAGCGACTCCCCACGGTGAATGCCACCCCCGTCCATCTGTCCGCCCCCCGCTACGTCCTCGGCGAGAACCCGGCCGACCACACGACCATCGCGAACCTGACCGCGCGCGCCGCCGAGCTGCGCATGCCGGCCAAGGCCCCGCTGTGGGGCTGGGGAACGATCCACCGCACCGGCAAGAACCTGGAGACGCTCGCCGTGGAAAGCGGCCGGGCGACGCTCGCCGCGGCCGGGGCGGGACCCGACCAGGTCGACGCCCTGATCCTCTGCTCGACCCGGTTCCCCGGCGGCCCCCGGACGCACGGCGGCTTCGTCCAGGCGGTCATGACCGGACTGGGGCTGACCGACGCCGCGTTCACCGGCGTCACCCTGAACCGCTGCACCAACCTGCTCGTGGGACTGCGCCTGGCGCAGGCGCTGGTGGCCTCCGGGCAGCACCGCACGGTGCTGGTCGTCACCACCGACCGGATATCCGACGAGTCCGTCCGGATGGAAAACTTCGCCCTGTTCAGCGACGGTTCGGCGGCCTGCCTGGTGAGCGCCCGGCCGTACGGAGAGGACGCGTACGAGATCCTCGGGGGCGCCTCCGCGCAGGACCCGCCCTCGCTCGGCTGGTCCCACGAGATCAGCTCGGACCTGGCGCGCGTGGTCAACGACCGCATCCTCGCGCCGCTCGAGCTGACCCTCGAGGACGTGGACGGTCTGCTGCACCCGAACCTCTTCAAGCCGGTCGTCGTCCTGAAGGAACGCCAGGCCGGTTTCAGCGCCGGACAGCTGTTCCTGGACAACATCTCGCGCGTCGGGCACTGCTTCGCCGCCGACCCCCTGATCAATCTCGTGGACCGCGCCGAGGCGGGAACGCTGCGCGACGGCGGTCTCTACCTCCTGGCGTCGAGCGTGCCGGGCGTACGCGTCGGCGTACTCCTGCGCAAGCTGTCCGCCGCCCAGCAGCCGACGAGCGACGAAACCTCGGAGTTCTGATGAACGCGCACACCGGATTCCCCCTCCCGGACCTGACCACCTCCCTGCCCCGCGCCCCCTTCCGGTTCAGCCCGAAGGCCGCCGAGGCCGCCACCACGGTCCTCGAAGCCGGGCCCGCCGACGTCTTCCGGCAACTCCTCGACGACCAGGAGAGCGAGACGACCCTGCTCGTCGCCCGCCGGGCCCTGCACGCCTTCCTGCCCACGGAAGGGGACGAGGCCCCCGCGGACGCCGACGCGATCGCCGCCCGCGTCCGGCAGGCCCGCGGCGCCCTGGAACCGGACCTCGCCGGCCTGCGCGAGCGCGCCCCGCAGACGTACCGCCTCGTCCTGCGCCAGCGCGCACCCCTCATGCTGCTCGCCGGCTGCTGGCTGGACAACGTCTCGCAGACCGCCACCCAGCCGTCGGTCATCGTCAACCGGCTCTTCGGCCAGTACTTCCACCTGCAGGGCGAAGGGACCCCCGAGCGCGGGTTGCTCGCCAAGCGGCGGCGGGCGCTCACCGAGCTCGAGGTGCACCTGCCCGAGATCGAGACCGTGGACTTCCTGAAGGAGACCGAGGCGCGCCCGCTGACCGCGCTGCACGCCTCGTTCTACCTCGCGCTCTCCCGGCTGCCCGCCTCGTTCCTGCCCGAAGTGGTGGGCGTGCACTACGCCGTGACCGCCCTGGGCGTCGACGACCTGCTGCTGGGTACGGACACCCCCTGCCTGGACGAGGCCCGGGCCCGTACGGTCCTCGCCGAGTACCTCAGGCTGACGGAGGGCTCGCCGACCGGCGCGCAGGACCGGCAGCGGACGGTCCGGGCGATCGAGCTGGTGCTGCGCCTGGAGCGGGAGCACACCGCGCTCCTCGGCGAGCTGGCCGACTGGCACGACGGACTGTCCCTGGACGCCAGGGTCGGGCGGATCGTGGCCCGGCACGCGCCGTACGCGGGCCGCCAGCACCGCAGTGTGCGCCTGGGCGACCGGCGGCTGTCGGAGTGGCTCGACGACGAGAACATGGATCTGGCGGCCTTCGTCGGCCAGTTCCGCGAGGCCCGGCAGATGAAGCCCGCGCGCGAGGGCGTGTGCCGGTTCCTGCGGTCCATCAAGTTCGGCGGGCCGATGTTCGGCATCTTCGACGAGCACGAGGCGGCCGTGTTCACCGAGTGGGCGCAGGCCATCGCGGCGGGTGAGCCGGCGGACCTCGACTTCCGGCCGAACACCGCCGGCGACGCGCAGGCCCTGGCCTGGTCCGAGGCGCTGCGCGGCAGCGACCCCGCCGATACGGTCCTCGTCGAGGCCCCGTCCGGCCTGGACGACCGGCAGCTGTTCCACCGCGTGGTCAACATCGAGCAGTTCCCGCACATCCTGGGGACCGCCCGGGACCGGGCCGAAGCCAACCTCGCCGACGCGGAAGTGCTGTTCACCCACGGGGCGGGCGGCACCCTCACCGACGCCGAGTACTTCGACTACACGCCCGAGGCGCTGATGGCGCGCGTCGAGGCGATCTACTGGGACAAGCTGGTGAACCCGTACCAGCCCCTGACGGAGATCCCCGACCGCGACACGGTGATCTTCGAGCAGAGCACCTTCGCCCTCGGCAGCCTGATCGACGGCACCTGGGCCCAGCGCATCGGCAACCTCGGCCGCAACCACCGGCAGAGCGACCACATGCTGTTCTCCATCTACGCCGACGAGATGGGCCGCGGCGACCTCGACAAGAACCACATCACGCTCATCCACCAGGTGCTGGCCAGCATGGACATCCACCTGCCGCACATCCGCCAGGACGAGTTCCTGGAGCAGGGCGACCTGCCGGACGGGCTCTACGGGTTCTCCATCCACCAGGTGTGCCTGGCGCTGTTCCCCGACACCCTCTACAACGAGATCCTCGGCTACAACCTGGGCATCGAGATGTTCGGTCTCGGAGCGATGCGACTGCACGAGATACAGAAGCTGCGCAGCCACAACCTCGACGCGGGCTACGAGCAGGCGCACCTGTCGATCGACAACTTCTCCGCCGGGCACGCCCGGCAGTCGGCCGACATCATCGTCTCCTACCTCGACGGCGTCCGGCGCACCTCGGGCGAGGAAGCCGTGCAACGGGAGTGGCGCCGCATCTGGCGCGGTTACGCCTCCTTCGCCTACTTCGTCGAGCACAAGCTGGTCGGGCAGGTCCGTGCCGCTCAAGCGGCCGCCGCTCCCGCCGACGACGACGCCGGCCTGCTCATCTGACGCCCGTCGCCCGGCGCCCGAAGCCCGGCGCCCCGCACCCGACGCCGTACCCGCCGACGCCCGCCCCCTCGCACGGAGAACTGTCTTGGAACTCACCAGCGCCTTCGACCAGGAAATCCTGGCCCTCCCCTTCTACGACGACCGGCACCGCGGCCTGGCGAACGCCATCGGCACCTGGTGCGACGGCCGCGCCCCCCTGTGGAACGAGGTCCGCCGACAGGACCCGGAGAAGGCCGGTCGGCGTCTGGTGCGCACCCTCGGCGAGGACGGCTGGCTCGCCTTCCTGGACCCGCGGGCCGTGCCCGACGCCCTGCCCGGTGACTTCCGCAGCATCTGCCTGATGCGTGAGGCACTCGCCTACGCCGAGGACCTGGCCGACTTCGCCTTCTCCATCCAGGCCCTCGCCGCCACGCCGGTCATCCGGTACGGCAGCGAGGAGCAGAAGGAGCACTACCTGCCGCAGATGGCCGGGGGTTCGCTCATCGGCGCGTTCGCGGTGTCCGAGCACGAGGCGGGTTCGGACATCGCCTCGGTCGGGCTGCGGGCCGAGCGCGACGAGGACGGCGGGTACGTCCTGAACGGACAGAAGGCGTGGATCGCCAACGCCGGGATCGCGGACGTGTACGTCGTCATCGCCCGCACCGGCGAGGGCCCCGGGCCCCTGGGGCTGACCGCCTTCCTCGTCCCGGCCGACTCCCGCGGCCTGCACGTCCACGAGCGGCTGGACGCGGTCGCACCGCGCGCCTTCGGCCACCTCTCCTTCGAGGACTGCCGGCTGCCCCGGGAGGCCGTGCTGGGCAAGCCGGGCAAGGGCTTCGTCATCGCCATGGACCTGCTGGAGCGGTTCCGGATGACGGTCGGCGCCGCGGCGCTCGGCTTCGCCCGACGGGCCGCCGACACGGCGCTGGCCCACGCCCGCACCCGCCGGATCGGCAACGACAAGCTGGTCGACCTCCAGCTGACCAAGGCGACCCTGGCCGACATGGACGTGAAGCTCAACGCGGCGGCGCTGCTGGTGGCAAGGGCGGGCTGGGAGGCCGACCACGGCAGCAGGCGCTTCGCCCGGCATTCGAGCATCGCCAAGCTGTACGCGACCGAGGAAGCCCAGCACGTCGTCGACTCCGCCGTGCAGTTGCTCGGCGCGGCGGGTGTGGTCGCGGACAGCGTCACCGAGCGCCTGTACCGGCAGATCCGCTCCCTGCGGATATACGAGGGCACCTCGGAGGTCATGCGGCTGACGATCGCGGGCACCCTCGACGCCCGGCGCGCCGCGCTCCCCGCCCGCTATCTCTGACGCACGCTTCCCCCAGCGACGCCCCCGCCCGGCCCCCGGGCACCGACATGCCGAGCACCCAGCAAGGAGCACCCGGATGACCAACCCGATCGAGGCGGTCAGGCTGGCGGACCCGTACCCCGGTTACGCGGCGCTGGTGGCGACGCGCCCCTTCGCCTACGACCCGGCCGTGAACGCCTGGGTCGCGGCGGACGCGGCGGCGGTGCGCGCCGTGCTGGGCTCCGCCGCCCTGCGGGTCCGCCCGGTGGCCGAGCCGGTGCCCGCCGGAATCGTCGGCACCGCCGCGGGCGAGGTGTTCGGGGATCTGGTGCGGATGACCGACGGCGACCTCCAGCAGCGTCTGAAGGGCGTGGTCGCCCAGGCGCTGGGGAGCACCGATCCCGCGTACGCCGCCCGGCTGGCCGCCGAGCAGACCCGGGCCGCCCTCGCGACGGGTGGTGAAGTCCCCTTCGAGGAGCTGATGTTCGCCGTTCCCGCCCGGGTCGTGGCGGGTCTGTGCGGACTGGACGCGGACGGCTCGGCGCAGGCCGCGCGGCTGATCGGCGAGTTCGTCCAGTGCATCCCCGCCCTGGCCACCCCGGAGCAGCAGCGGTCGGCGGCGCTCGCCGCGGCCGGGCTGCGGGAGTTGCTCGGCCCCGGGATCGAGGACGCGGGGGCGGCCGGGGCCGCAGAGGAGGCCGGCACCGGGCTGCTCGCCGCGCTCGTACGGGCGGCGCGCGACGCCTCCTGGACCCGGACGGCTCCGCTGCTGGCCAACGCGGTCGGGTTCCTGTCCCAGACGTACGACGCCACGGCCGGGCTGATCGGGAACACGCTGCTGGCGCTGACCAGGCAGGAGACTCCCAAGTCCCCGGCCGAGCGGGAGGCGTTCGTCCGCGAGGTGG
This sequence comes from Streptomyces sp. NPDC048349, assembly GCF_040651925.1. Lineage (NCBI taxonomy): Bacteria > Bacillati > Actinomycetota > Actinomycetes > Kitasatosporales > Streptomycetaceae > Streptomyces > Streptomyces sp. NPDC048349. The sequence goes on from NZ_JBEZLA010000067.1 coordinate 15,850, forward strand.
TCCGGCACGACGCGCCGATCCAGAACACCCGCCGCTTCGCCGCCGAGCCGTTCCGGCACGGGGACGCGGAGGTCGCGCCGGGCGAGCAGGTGCTGGTGCTGCTCGCCGCCGCCAACCGGGACCCGGCGGTCAACCCCGATCCGCACTCCTTCCGGCCCGGCCGCGAGGCGCCGGCGGTCTTCACCTTCGGCGCCGCCGCCCACCGGTGTCCCGGAGAGAACCTGGCGGTGGCCATGGCCGACGCGGTCGTCGGGACGCTGCTGGACTCCGGATTCGACCCCGCGTGCCTGCCGTCCGGGCCGTTCGGGCCGGCCGAGGTGACGTACCGACCGCTGGCCAACGCCAGGATCCCGGTGCTGTAGCGGCGCGATCCGCCTCCGCAGTGAGCACACCCAAGGCTACCGCCTGCCCATTTTCATCAGACTTATGACTATAAGTCAGCAGTTTTCCTCATGAGGGAGAAGAGATAAAGATGTCGGACAATCCGCACCTTTGGATGCGGGCCGAATCCCGGCCGAGCGAGCGCCGCGCGCCCCTCGTCCCCGAGGACGCCGCGCGCCTGGTGGGCCAGGGCGTCGAGATCACGGTGGAGGAATCGGCGCAGCGCGTCTTCCCCCTCGAGGACTACCTCGCCGCGGGCTGCCGCACCGCTGCGGCGGGCAGCTGGACCGATGCGCCCGGCAGCGCCCACATCCTGGGCCTGAAGGAGCTCCCCGAGGCCCCGGAGGAGCTGATCCACCGCCACATCTACTTCGGCCACGCCTACAAGGGCCAGACCGGGGCGAGCGAGCTGCTCGCCCGGTTCACGGCGGGCGGGGGCGCGCTCCTCGACCTGGAGTACCTGACCGGCGCCGACGGCCGGCGGCTGGCGGCCTTCGGCTACTGGGCCGGCTACGTCGGGGCGGCGCTGGCCGTCCTGCACCGGCGCGGGCGGCTGCGGACCCCGCTGGTCCCGACCGGCCTGGAGGCGCTGGACGCCCTGCTGAACGAGCCCGGCGAGAACGGGAGCGCGCTGGTCATCGGCGCCCTCGGGCGCAGCGGCCGCGGTGCGTGCGACGCCCTGACCGCGGCGGGACTCACCCCCACCCGGTGGGACGTCCAGGAGACGGCCACGCTGGACCGCGCGGCCCTGCTGGACCACGACATCCTCGTCAACACCGTCCTGATGAACCGGCCCACGCCGCCGTTCCTGACCCACGCGGACCTCGACGGCCCCCGACGCCTCTCCGTGGTGTCGGACGTCACCTGTGACGTGACCTCGGCCTGCAACGTCCTGCCGGTCTACACCGAACTCACCGACTGGGACCGACCCGTACGCCGCCTGCGCGACGGCGACCGGCCGGCCGACCTCATCGCCATCGACAACCTGCCCTCGCTGCTACCGGTGGAGGCCAGCCGCGCCTTCTCGGCGGAGCTGTGGCCCCTCCTGGCGAACCTGGGCGGGGCGGATCCGGTCTGGACCCGCTGCCTGGGCGTCTTCGAGACCGCCGTCGGCGGGGCCGGGAAGGACGAAGCCGCCGGGGACCGCGCGGACGACGACGAACGCAAGGAGTACGCCGATGCCCGCTGACCGGATATCGCCCGCCCCGGTGCCCGCCAGCGGCACCGTCCACTGGATAGGCACCGGCCTCTCGACCGGCCGCAGCGGCCTCGGGCTGCTGTGCGCGCAGGCCGGCCACGTCGTGCTGTGGGACCGCACCGCCGAGCGCGCCGCCGACCGGCTCGCCGCTCTGGGCCTGACCGGCCACGCCGAGGTACGGGCCCTGACGGACGGGGCCCTGGAGGCCGAGGTGGGCGCCGGGGACGTGATCGTGTCCATGCTGCCCGCCGCCGAACACCCGCGGCTGCTGCGCCTGGCCATCGACCGCCGGGCGCACTTCGCCTGCACCAGCTACGTCTCCGAGGAGATCGCCGAGCTCGAGGAGCGCGCCGCCGAGGCGGGCGTGGTGGTCCTGACCGAGGCCGGACTCGACCCGGGCATCGACCACCTGATGGCCCACCTGCTGGTCGCCCGAGCCCGTGAGGCCATCGGGGACACCGCCGAGTCGGTCGACTTCACCTCCTACTGCGGCGGCATTCCGGCCGTCCCCAACGAGTTCCGCTACCGCTTCAGCTGGGCGCCGTACGGCGTGCTCGCCGCCCTCGGCTCCGCCGCGCGCCACATCGCCGACGGCGTCGAGAGCACCGCCGCCCGCCCCTGGGAGGCCACCACCGTCCACCGCCTGGCCGGCGAGGACTTCGAGGTCTACCCCAACCGCGACAGCGTGCCCTTCGTGTCCCAGTACGGCATCCCCGAGGGCTGGCACCTGCGCACCTTCGTCCGCGGCACCCTGCGCAACGCCGGCTGGCGCGCCGCCTGGGAGCCGGTCTTCCAGGTCGTGGCCTCCGGTGACGCGGTACAGGTCCGCCGGCTCGCCAAGGAACTGGCCGAACGGCACCCGACCACCGAGGCCGACCGCGACCGCGTGGTCCTCTCCGTGGCGCTGGACGTGCGCGCCGCGGACGGGAAGCGCTGGCAGGGCTCCTACCTGATGGACCTGACCGGCGAGGAGTCGGAGAGCGCAATGGCCCGCGCCGTGTCGCTGCCGGTCGCCTACGGCGTCACCCGCCTGCTGGCCGGGGCGCTGCCCCCCGGTCTGCACCGCGCCGGCCAGTCCGAGGAGGAGGCCGCCCGCTGGATGGCCTTCCTGGACTCCAGCGGTCTGGGCAGCACCTTCACCGACACCGTCCCCGCCCCCCGAGGAGCCGACGCATGACCACCGCAACAGAACCCGAAGCCGCTGTGGCGGCCGGTTCCGAGGCCGCGCCCGAGGCCTTCGTCCTCACCGGTGCCTTCTGGGTCGTGTGCCGCAATCCCCGCTACCTGGCGGAGCTCGCCGCGCGCGGCCTGAAGGTCCTGCTCATCACCCCGGCGGGCTACCGCGACGCCGCGGAAGCCGCCCGCAAGGACCCGGAGCACCCGGCGTTCCTGCTCGACGACATCGCCTTCGTGGACGGCTCCCTCGACCAGGAGGGATCGTTCCTGCCGGGCTTCATCGCCCGCGCCCGCGCCTGGCGGCACACGTACACGATCGTCGGCGCGTACGCCGTGGGCGAGACGCTGGTGGAGCCGACCGGCCTGCTGGGCGACGCGCTCGGCCTGCCCGGCCCCGGGCTGCGGGCCACCCGCGCCTGCCGCAGCAAGTACCTGCAGCGCTGGTACCTGGACGAGTTCAGCCCCGCCTCCCTGGTGATCCCGCCGGGGGAGCGCGAGGACACCGCCCTCGACGGGCTGCCGTACCCGGTGGTGGCCAAGCCCGCCACCCGCCACTCCAGTTCGGGCGTGGTGACGGTCGCGGACGCGACCGAGCTGCGGGCCGAGCTGGCCGGCTACCCCGAGTACGAGACCCTGCTGGTCGAGCAGAAGGTCGAGGGCCGCGAGTACTCGGTGGAGAGCCTGGTGCAGGGCGGCGAGATCGTCTTCACCTCGGTCACGAGCAAGGAGACCACCGAGTCGGACGCCCGCTCCTTCGTGGAGCTGTCCCATTCGGTCCCGAACGCCCGCCCCGGGGTGGACGAGCACCTGCTGGACGCCAACCGCCGGCTGCTGCAGACCCTCGGCTTCCGCGACGGCATCGCCCACGCCGAGTGGCGCACGGGCGCGGACGGGCGGGCCTACCTGATGGAGGTCGCCGCCCGGACGCCGGGCGACGGTCTGCTCGCGCTGTACCACCTGGCCACCGGCCGCCCCCTGGAGCCCGAGATCGTCAAGATCGCGCTGGGCGAGCCCGCCGACTACCCGGCGCCGCGCCGCTGGACCCGCCAGGTCTACCTGGACCACACTCCCGGCACCCTGGAGGACGTCTCCGTCGACTGGCCGGGGATCGCCCCCGTCTGGGTCGGCGAGGGCGGGATCTGGCCGGAGATCACCCCGGGCGAGCCCGACGCGCCGGCGGCACTGCGGGCGGTCCTGGTGCTGAAGGAGAAGGGTGCCCGGCTGACGCCGCTGGCCAGCTCCGACGACCGGGCGGTCACCTTCCTCATCGACGCCCCCTCCGCGCAGGAGCTGGACGAGCTGGAGCGCCGGGTCCGCGCCGCGGTGACGCTGACCGTGGGGAGGGTGGAAGGGCATGGCCTCTGACACCACCACCGAGGCCGCGGACGCCGGCACCCTGACCGCGGAGAGGGGGGGGCGGGCCACCGTCTGGGGCACCTTCCGCGACGCCCCGCTCGCGGTGAAGACCGTGCTCGCCGGGGTCCTGGTCAACCGCCTCAGCGGTTTCCTCCAGATCTTCCTCGTCCTGTTCCTCACCGCCAAGGGCTACTCCGACGGCAGCACCGTCCTGGCCCTGGGCGTCTACGGGGCGGGAGCCGTCGCCGGCTCGCTGATCGGCGGCACCCTGGCCGACCGGATGGGCGTGCGCAACGCCACGGTCGTCTCGATGGGCAGCACCAGCGTGCTCACCGCCGCCCTGCTCTACGTGCCGAGCTTCCCGGCGCTGCTCGCCGCGATCGCCCTGGTGAGCCTCGGCTCGCAGCTCTTCCGGCCGGCTTCGGCGACGCTGCTGGCCGAACTGACCGCCGAGAACCGGCAGGTCATGATCTTCGCGATGTACCGTTTCGGGCTCAACCTGGGCGCGACGGCCGCACCGCTGGTCGGCTTCGCCCTCTACAACGCGGGCGGCCACGGGTACACCCTGCTCTTCTGGGGCGAGGCCGTGATCGCCCTGGTGTACGCGGCGTTCGCCTGGGCGACACTGCCCGCCCGGGTCGGCCCCGCTCCGGCCGGCGCAGCGACGGACGCGGACGCGGACGCGGCGCCCGGCGGGTACGCCGCGGTGATCCGGGACCGGCGGTACCTCCTCTACCTGATCGCGGCCTTCTGCCACGCGGCCGTGTACATGCAGTACCTGTCCACGCTGCCGCTGTACATGAAGGACGAGGGGCTGGCGCTCTTCTGGTACACCCTCGCCGTCTCGCTCAACGGGTTCATCGTCATCGCCTTCGAGCTGCTGCTCACCAAGCTCTCGCAGGAGTGGCCGCTGAAGGTGACGATCGGTCTGGGATTCGCGCTGGTCGGCGCCGGTGTGGCCTTCTACGGTCTGCCCCTCGGGCCCGCGGCCGTGATCGTCGGCACGCTCATCTGGTCGATCGGCGAGATCATCGGCGGTCCCGCGGTGTTCGCCTATCCCGCGACCGCCGGCCCGGCACGGCTGCGCTCCCGCTACATCGGCAGCTTCCAGTTCATGTTCGGTCTGGGCACCGCCGTGGGTCCGATGATCGGCAGCTGGCTCTACCTGCGGCTGGACGGTCTCGTCTGGCCCGTGGTGGCCGTGGGGTCGCTGCTCGCCACGGTCTTCGGACTGATCGCCGTACGCCGTCCCGCACCCTCGCCCGCCGCGTGACCCCCGCCTGCGCACGTACCGCCCTCATCAGCACGACTCGGCCGGTCAGCCACCGGCACGCCTCGAAGGAGACGACCGCATGAGCACCAACCCCGTCCGTCCCGGGTCCGACCACTACCGCTGCATCGGTATCGGAGTGGGCCCCGCGAACCTGAGCCTGGCCTCACTGCTCCACGGCCGCCCGGAGGTGGACAACCTCTTCATCGACCGGAAGGAAGCCTTCGGCTGGCACGACAACCAGCAGATACCCGGCGCCACGCTGCAGGTCTCGATGTTCAAGGACCTCGTCAGCCTCGCCGCCCCCCAGAGCCCCTTCTCCTTCCTGTCCTACCTGCACGACCAGGGCCGGGTGTACCACTTCCTCAACGCCCAGTTCGCCGACGTACCGCGGCTGGAGTTCCGCAACTACCTGGCCTGGGCCGCTCGGCGCAACCCGAACGTCGTCTTCGGCGAGACCGTGGAGGAGGTCGGCTTCGACGAGGTCTTCACCCTGCGCACCGACCGCCGCACGGTGACGGCCGACAACATCGTCGTCGGCGTGGGCAACCAGCCCTGGGTCCCGCCCCAGGGCACGCTCGGCGCGACCCAGTTCCACGTCAACGACTACGTCGAGGCGGCCCGGAACCTGGGCGGCAAGCGCGTCGTCGTGGTCGGCGGCGGGCAGTCCGGCGCCGAGGCCTTCCTGGACCTGATCTCCCGGCCCGCCGGCGAACGGCCGCGCCGCGTCTCGTGGATCTCGCGCCGCCGCAACTACTTCCCGATCGACGACTCGCCCTTCACCAACGACTACTACATGCCGTCCCACTCGGACTACTTCTACGGCCTGCGCCCCGAGGCCCGCGCCAGCTTCAACGCCCAGCACGTCCTCAGCAGCGACGGCATCTCCGAGTCCACCCTGCGCGACGTCTACCAGGCCGTCTACGTCCACCGCTTCGTGGAGGGCAACAGCGACCTCGTCGGGCTGCACCCCAACCGCGACGTCGTCGCCGTCGAGGAGAACCCCGTCGGGGGCTGGGACCTGACCGTCCGGCACAACGACGAGCCCGGCGCCCCCGCGGAGCACTTCGACGCGGACGTCGTCGTCTGGGCCACCGGCTTCCGGCCGGCCCGGATGGACTTCCTCGCCCCGATCGCGGACCGGCTGGAACGCGACGGCGACGAGCTGCGCATCGACGAGGACTTCGCGGTGCGCTGGGACGGCCCGGCCGACCGCAGCATCTTCGTCCAGAACGCGGCGCGCGGGCAGCGCGGACTGGCCGACCCCAACCTCAGCCTGAACGCCTGGCGCAGCCAGCGCATCGCGGACCGGCTGTGCGGGGTGCGCAGCGACGAGCAGCTGGCGTCCTTCATCGAGTGGTCCGCCAAGTCCCCCGAGGCGAGCGCCGCATGGACCGCGTGACGACCCCGCCGCGGCAGGAACCGGCGGCGTACGACATCGCCGTGGTCGGAGGCGGCGTCCTCGGCCTCACCATCGCCCAGGAGATCCTCACCCGGCAGCCGCAGGCCCGCCTGGTGGTCCTGGAGCGGGACGCGGTCGGCAGCGGCGCCACCCGCCGCTCGGCGGGGCTGCACTTCCCCCGCGGCTCCTCGGAGCGGATCCGCGCCATGGCCGCCCACAGCCAGGAGCGCTACGCGGCGCTCAAGGCGGCCCGCCCCGAACTGCCGATCCACGGCCTGGACATGACGGTGGTGGCGCCCGCCTCGGCGCAGGAGCGGCTGCAGGAGGTCTACCTGCCGCAGGCACGGCTGCGGCCCGTCCGCGAGGTGGCGGGCAAGACCGCCCTGCTGCCGGAGGGCACCGCCGCCTGGGAGGGCGACGGCTGCCAGTACGCGGACGTCCACGCCCTCACCCAGCTGCTGGCGCGCGATCTGCGCCGCACCGTGGAGTTCCGCGAGGGCGTCGAGGTCACCGCGGTGACGCCCGGCGCCCACTCGGTGGAGCTCTCCCTGGGCACGGGCGGCACGCTCCGTGCCGGACAGGTGGTCCTGGCCCCCGGCCCCTGGCTCGCGGCCCCCGCCTGGAAGGACCTCGTCGCACCGCTCGGGGCCCGGGTGAAGAAGATCGTGGCCCTGCACATCGAGGTCCCGCCCGCCGCGGGGGACCGGGCGGTGGTCTTCCAGGACGAGGACGCCTTCCTCCTGCCCTACCACGAGCGCGGGCACTGGCTGTTCAGCTACACCTGCCAGGAATGGGACGTCGATCCCGACACCGTCGCCTCGAGCCTGACACCCGGCGACCGGGACGCGGCCCTCGCCGTCCTGGCCCGCTTCGCACCCCACCTGATCGAGCACTGCGTCTCCGGACGCGTCTTCTGCGACGCGTACGGCCCCGGCTTCGAACCACTCGTCCGCCCGCTCACGGCCGACGGCCGCGTGGTGTTCGCGGGCGCCGCCAGTGGCTCCGGGTACCGGCTGGCCCCCGCCATCGCGGCCGAGACCGCGCACCTGCTTCTCGCTCCGTCCCCCGGAAAGGACGACGTTTCGTGATCATCAACACCTATGACGCCACCGTGCTCAGCGAGGCCTTCGGCATCGACATGAGCGACATCCACGGTCTGGGCGTCGGCGCCGGCTGGGGCCGGGTCTCGCCCGGCACCAGCTCCGACAGCCACCAGCACGACGAGACCGAGTTCTTCGTCATCGTCAGCGGCCGGGGTGAGTTCATCGTCGACGGCGAGCGCCACCCCGCTGCGCCCGGCACCGTCGTCCTCTTCGAGCCGTTCGAGAGTCACGTCCTGGAGAACACCGGGGACACCGACCTGGTCTTCCTCACCCAGTACTGGCGGGACGCCGGGCGCGCGCTCACCTCGGCGCTCAGCGCCGAGCGCAAGGACTTCGGCGACCGCCCGGTCTTCGTCTTCTCCACCCCGCCCACCCCCAACGGCGACCTGCACCTCGGCCACCTGTCGGGCCCCTACCTCGGGGCCGACGTCTTCGTCCGCCACCAGCGGCTGAACGGCACCAAGGCCTGGCACCTGACCGGCAGCGACGACTACCAGAGCTACGTGGTCGCCGCGGCCGCCGCCGACGGCGTCGAGCCGGCGGAGGCCGCCGCCCACTACAGCGCCGAGATAGCCAAGACGCTCGAGCTCATGGACATCTCGCTCGACCAGTACACCGTCACCGACACCGCGCCGGGCTACCGGGCCGGTCTGCAGGACTTCTTCTCCCGCACGGTCTCCTCGGGCCGGGTCACGGTCACCGAGGCGGACGCCCTGTTCGACGCCGAGAACGGCCAGTACCTCTACGAGGTGGACGTCAAGGGCGACTGCCCCGGCTGCGGTTCGGGCGCCGGCGGCAACATCTGCGAGCAGTGCGGCGAGCCCAACGTCGTCACCGACCTGACCGACCCGGTCTCCGCCCTCTCCCCGGCCCCTCCGCGGCGCGGCCCGGTCTCCCGCTGGTCGCTCCCGCTGCACGAGTTCCGCGAGGACCTCGACGCCCACCACCGCCTGGGCCGGGTCCCGGCCAGGCTGCGCGAGCTCACCGACCGCCTCTTCCGCCGCCCCAGCCTCGACATCCCCGTCAGCCACCCCTCCTCCTGGGGCGTTCCCCCGGCCGAGAAGGACCTGGACGGGCAGGTCATCTGGGTGTGGCCCGAGATGTCCTACGGCTTCCTGTACGGCATCCAGGCCCTCGGCGCCCGGCTCGGAGAGAACTGGAAGGCCGCCGAACCGGAGCGGGACTGGAAGATCGTCCACTTCTTCGGCTACGACAACAGCTTCTACCACTCGGTGCTCTACCCGGCCCTGTACAAGCTGGCCTTCCCGGGCTGGACGCCGGACATCGACTACCACGTCAACGAGTTCTACCTGCTGGAAGGCCAGAAGTTCTCCACCAGCCGCCGCCACGCCATCTGGGGCAAGGAGATCCTCGGCCCGGACTCGGTCGACGCCGTCCGCTACTTCCTCTCCCGCACCCGCCCCGAGGCCGAGCGGACCAACTTCCAGCGCGCCGCGTACGAGGCGACCCTCGAAGACACCCTGATCGGCACGTGGCAGGCCTGGCTGAACGACCTCGGGTCCCGGGTCGCCAAGCACTACGGCGGCGCGGCCCCCGACGCCGGTACCTGGACGCCGGAGCACTCCGCCTTCCTCGGCCGCCTCGGCAACCGCCTGGCCGCCGTCTCCGCCAGCCTCGGCTCCGAGGGCTTCTCCCTCAACGAGGCCGCCGCCGAGCTCGACGGCATCGTCAACGACACCGTGCGGTTCTCCCGCAAGGAGGGCCTGCTCGCCGAGACCGCCGGCTGGGAGAGCGAAGCGCGCACCGCCATCGCCCTCGAACTGGCCGCGGCCCGGCTGCTCGCCCACGTCGCCGCCCCGGTCATGCCCCGCTTCGCCGCCCGCGTGGCCGAGGCGATCTCGCTGCCCGTGCCCACCGCGTGGCCGCGTACGGTCGAACTCGTCGCCCCGGGCAGCGAGATCCGCCTGGCCGAGGCCGTCTTCTTCGTCCGGACCGACCGGCCGGCCGCCGACGCCACCGCGACGGACGCCGCCGCCCCCACCGCCGGCCCGCGCCTGGCCGACTGGCTGAGCGGGCTCGTACGGACCCTGCTGCAGCTGCCCGCCGACGAGGTGGTCGCCACACGCGGCCTGAACGCCCTCGGGACCAGTTCCCTGCAGGCCGTCACGCTGCAATACCAGATCCTCGAGGCACTCGACGTGGACGTCACCCTCGACGAGCTGATCGACGCCGAGGACATCGCCGCGCTCGCCGCCCTCGTGGAGGAGCGCGCCGAGGACACCGCCGTCACCGAGCTGGTCGAGGCGGATGCCCGATGAGCGTCCGCGAGGTACTGCGTGAGATCGAGGACCGCGGCCTGTTCGTGGAGCTGTCCGGCAGCGACCTGCGCCTGCGGGGCGGCCGGCAGAACATGGAACCGGAGTTCATCGCGCGGATCAAGGCCGTGAAGGAAGACCTGATCGCCCACCTCCTCGACGAGGAGAAGAACGGGCCGGGCTTCCCCCTCACCACCCTGCAGCGCGCCTACCTGCTGGGCCGCAGCGGCATCTTCGAGATCGGCGACGTGGCCAGCCACGTCTACCACGAGATCGAGGGCTCCTGGGACGTGGACCGCCTGGAGGAGGCGCTGGCGGCCGTCGTCGACGCCCACAGCGCCCTGCGTTCGCGCTTCTGCACCGACGACCGGCAGATCGCCGAAATCCGCCGCACCCCCCTGCGGATCCCGCGCCTCGACCTGCGCTCCAAGAGCCCCGAGGAGCAGGACCGGATCCGCGGCGAACTGCGCGAGGAGCGCTCGCACCGCGTACTGCCCGCCGACCGGGCGCCGCTGCTCGCCGTCGAGGTGACCGTCCTCGCCGACGACAGGATGGTGCTGCACGTCAGCCACGACGGGCTGGTCATGGACGGGATCAGCATGTTCCTGTTCTTCCGCGCCTGGTGGCGGGAGTACCAGGGCGCCGGCCCCGGCGCACCGGAGGAGCTGCTGTACGAGGACTACGTCACGGCCGTGGAGGCCGGGCGGGACCGCGCCCCGGCCCGCCGCTCGCGCGACTACTGGCTCGCCCGCGTCGACGACCTCGCCCCGCACCCCGACCTGCCGTTGCGCACCAGCCCCTCGGCGCTGTCCTCGTCCCGGTTCTCCCAGCGCCGGGTCTGCCTCGACCAGGAGGCGTGGGAGGACCTCAAGGAGCGGGCCGCCGACGCCGGCCTGACCCCGTCGGCGGTGCTGCTCGCGGCGTACGCGGAGACCCTGGCCACCTGGGGCGCCGGAGCCCGGTTCACGATCAACACCACGGTCGCCAACCGTCCGCCCATCCACCCCCGCGTGTTCGAGGCCATCGGCAACTTCTCGGACACCCTGCTCGTCGAAGCGGAGGTGGACCGCAGCCTCCCCTTCGTGGAGCGGGCCCGCGCCCTGCAGACCCGGCTGCGCAAGGACCTCGACCACCGGCACTTCTCCGGCGGCCAGGTCATGCAGGAACTGGCGCGCCGCCGCGGCGGCGTGGCGGGCGCCCGGATGCCCTTCACCTTCAACAGCGCGATCGGCCACGGCAACGCCGAGGCCGACGGCACGGCCCTGGAACTGTTCGGCCCGGAGGTCTTCACGGTCTCCCAGACCCCGCAGGTCTGGCTCAACGCCTTCGCGATGGAGCAGCACGGCGGTCTCGTCGTCCAGCTCGACGGCATCGACGAACTGTTCCCCGAGGGGCTGCTGGACGCCTTCACCCACGGCTACCAGACCCTGCTGGAGGACCTGACCGACCTGCACTCCTGGCAGCGCACCTCCTTCGACCTGCTGCCCGGGGCACAGCTCGAGCGGCGCCGCGAAGCCAATGACACAGAGGTCCCGCTGCCGGCGACCATGCTCGGCGACGCGTTCGTGGAGCAGGCCCTGCGGACCCCGGACGCGGCCGCGGTCCTCACCTGCGACCGCGAGGTCGGCTACGGCGAGCTGCTGCACCGGGCCGCCGCCGCGGCGCGCTGGCTGCGCGAGGGCGGCGTCGGCCGGGACGAGCTGGTCGGCCTGGTGATGCACCGCGGTCCCGAGCAGCTCGTCGGCATCCTCGCCACCGTGCTCGCCGGAGCGGCCTACCTGCCCGTGGACGCGGGCCTGCCCGCCGAGCGGCAGGACTACATGCTGCGCGACGGCCGGGTGCGCCGCGTCCTCACCAACGCCGACTGGCAGGACACCAGCGGCGAGCGGGAGGTCATGCGCCTCGACATCACGGACCACGGCGCCGGCAGCGGCACCGGTCTCGCGGACGCCCCGCCCGAGGTGCCCGCCCGACTGCCCGGCTCGGACCCCGACGACCTCGCCTACGTGCTCTACACCTCGGGCACCACCGGCGCGCCCAAGGGCGTCATGGTCACGCACCGCAACGTCGCCAATGTGGTCGCCGACTGCCACAAGCGTTTCGGCATCGCCCCCACCGACCGGTTCTTCGCCATCAGCGCCTTCAACTTCGACCTGTCGGTGTGGGACGTCTTCGGCGCCCTGTCGGCGGGCGCGGCCCTGGTCATGCCCGACCGGGACAAGGCCGTGGACCCGGCGCACTGGCTGGACCTGTGCGAGAGCGCGGGGGTGACGGTGTGGAACTCCGTTCCCGCGATCGTGAACCTGCTGCACGACCAGGCGGTCGCGGACGGGGTGGTCCCGCCGGCGCTGCGCCTCGTGATGATGAGCGGCGACCGTGTCCCGCCGGCCCTGCCGGCCGCGCTGCGCACGCTCAAGGCCGACCTCGACGTGATCTCCCTGGGCGGCCCCACGGAGACGACGATCTGGAACATCCTGCACCCGGTCGGCCCGGACGAGGACGGCAGCGAGTCCATCCCGTACGGCCGCCCGAACGCCAACAACCGCGCCTACGTACTGGACCGGGACGGCCTGGACGCCCCCGACTGGGTGACCGGCGAGATCTGCGCGGCGGGCACCGGCCTGGCCCGCGGGTACTGGGGCGACGAGGAACGCACCGCCGAGCGGTTCTTCCACGACGCCGTGCGGGGCGAACGGATGTACCGCACCGGGGACCTGGGCCGGATGCTGCCCGACGGCAACATCCAGATCCTGGGCCGCAGCGACTTCCAGATCAAGGTCAACGGCTACCGCATCGAGGCCGGGGAGGTCGAGACCCGCCTGGTCGCCGTACCCGGCGTCGCCAAGGCCGTGGTCGCGGGCCAGGCCGGCGCCCAGGGCGCCCGCCTGATCGCCCACCTGGTGGCGGACGGCGAAAACCGCCCCACCGACGCCGCGCTGCGCGACGCGCTGCGCCGTGATCTGCCCGACTACATGGTGCCCACCGCCGTGGTCTGGCACACGGAGCTGCCGCTGACCAAGAACGGCAAGGTGGACCGCAGCAAGCTGGCCACGGCGGCCGTCGAGGCGGCGGCCCCCGCACCGCAGACCCGCAGCGGCGGCGAACCCACCACCGAGACCGAGAAGACCCTGGTCGCCATGTGGACGAAGGTGCTGCCCGGCAAGCAGGTCGGCATCCACGACAGCCTGGGCTCACTGGGCGGCGACTCCATCGCCGCCGCACGGATCCTGACCGCCGTCCGCAAGCAGTTCGGGGTCTCCGTCCCGCTCGACGCGTTCGCCGAGATGGACTGCGTCCACGCCCTGGGCCGGGCCCTCGACGCGCAGCGGGCGGGGGCGCAGCGATGACCGTCATCACATCGGTGATCAACCGGATCGTCTCCACGGCTCCGTCCGGCGGCAGGATCTCCTTCGCCCGGCTGGACGGGACGCAGACCATGGGCCTGCCGGAGCTGTACGAGCGGGCGGGGCGGCTCGCCGGGCACCTGCGGGAGCGGGGTGTCGGGCCGGGCGACCGGATCGGCATCCTGGCCGCGAACAGCCTCGAGTGGGTGTTGCTGGACCTGGCGGCGCTGCGGCTGAAGGCGCAGACCGCAGGGTTCGAGCCCGGCAAGTTCGACCCGGCGGACGACCTGATCGGACGCTACGACCTGACCCTGCTCTTCACCGACCGGCCCGCCGACACCCCCCGGTGCGTGCCGATGAGCGAGGTCCGCGCACTCTCGGAGCCGGCGACGGGTCCGGGCGACGCGCCGGCCCCGGCACCCGTCACGTGGGGCCCCCGCGACGTGACCACCATCAAGTTCACCTCCGGCAGCACCGGCACCCCCAAGGGGCTCGGCGCGACGGCCGGCAGCATCGACAGCTCGCTCGCGGCGGTGCAGGAGATCTTCCACCACGCGCCGGGGGACGACCTGTTCGTCTTCCTGCCGCTGTCGCTGCTCCAGCAGCGCTACTGGATCTACTCGGCGCTGGCCCACGGGCACGACGTCACGATCAGCACCTACGAGGCGGCCTTCGCGGCGATGCGCCGGGTCAAGCCGACCGTGGTCATGGGCGTGCCGGCCTTCTACGAGACGGCCAAGCGCCAAGTCGAGTCCCGCATGCGGCGCTCGGGCGGTACGGCGAGCGCCGGAGAGGCCGCCCGCCACCTGTTCGGCGACCGGATCCGCTACCTGTGGACCGGTTCCGCACCGGCTGACGCGGCGATGCTGCGCTTCTTCACGGACGCCGGGCTGCCCATCTACGAGGGCTACGGCCTGAACGAGACCTGCATCGTCGCGAAGAACCACCCCGGCGCGACCCGCGAGGGCAGCGTGGGGCGCGTCCTGCCGGGCAAGGAAGTGCTCTTCGACGAGGACGGGGTGGTCAGCGTCCGCAGCGACCATCCGGTCGGCTACGGCTACACGTACGCCAAACCGGGGGACTCCGAGCGCGTCTTCGACGCGGACGGCACGGTGCGCACCGGCGACCTCGGCTACATCGACGAGGACGGGTTCCTCTTCATCCGGGGCCGGGCCGATGACGTCATCGTCCTGGACAACGGCAAGAAGGTCATCGTCCGCCCGCTCGAAGAGCACATGCGCACCAGTCCGGCCATCGCCGAATGCGTCCTGTTCTGCCCCACGCAGACGGACCTGGTCGCGGTCGTCTCACCGGCGGCGCTGCCCGCAGACCCGGACGCCGTCCTCGCCCAACTCGCCCTGACCAACGCCACCTTCGGCAAAGACGAGCAGATCAGCCGCGTCCTCATCGCCGACGAGCCGTTCAGCATCGACAACGACCTGCTCACCTCGCAGTACAAGCCCAAACGACCCCGGATCCTGGCCGCCTACCGGGCCGGCCTCCACGACAGCAAGGCAGGAATCCATGCACCCTGACACCGCCATCGACACCGGTATCGACGCCGCCCTCGAGAACGCGGCCCGCGAGGCCCTCTCCGCCGTCCTCGACCCGGAGGTCCCCCCGCAGGAGCTGGAGCTCGACGCGGACATGGCCGGCTCCTACAGCCTGACCTCCCTCAACAAGGTCCTCTTCCTCACCGAGGTGTGCGAGGCGACCGACGTCGACCTCGCCAACTTCACCGAGCACGACCTCGCCGACATGCTCACCCTGCGCAACGTCCTCGAGTCCCTCACCCGGCACAGCAACAACAAGGCGGTCTGAATCATGTCCTGGTCCCAGAATGCGGCAGCGGTCCTGGAGAACGAGCACGTCCTGCTGCGGCCGGTCGCCGAAGCGGACCGCGAGTCCGTGCGCGCCGTCGCCATGGACCCCGACATCTGGCGCTACTTCGTCTCCGCGGTCACGGACGACGCCGACTACGCCACCTTCTTCGACGCCTGCCTCTCCGACCACGCCGCCGGACGCCGCGCGGTCTACGTCATCGTCGACAAGGCCTCGGGCCGCGTCGCGGGCAGCATGAGCTTCGGCAACATGGCCGAGGCCGACAAGCGCCTGGAGATCGGCTGGTCCTGGCTGGGCCGCGACTTCCGCGGCAAGGGCATCAACCGCTGGGCCAAGTACCTGCTGCTGCGCCACGCCTTCGACGTCCTCGGGGCCGAACGCGTCGAGTTCAAGACGGACATCCTCAACATCCAGGCCCGCCGCGGTCTGCGCAACATCGGAGCCGTCGAGGAAGGCACCCTGCGCAGCTTCAACTTCATGCCGGGCGGCCGCCGCCGTGACGCCATCTTCTACAGCGTCCTGCGCGCCGAATGGCCCCGCGTGGAGGCCGAGCTCGCCACGAAGCCGAAGGTCACCCCCCAGGAGCCGCAGGAGCCGCAGGACGCCGCGGTGCTGAGCGCCGCCCGATGACCCGCGGCGGGGAGATACCCCTCATCCACGCGTCGGGCGACCCGTTCGCCGTGGGGCGCGCCCACGGACAGGCCCTCGCCGGTCCCCTGCGCGCCTTCCTCGACGACTCGCTCTGCCGACTGAACAAGGTCATGCAGGAGCCCGTCTCGCCGGCCGGACTGCTGCCGTCGATCGCCGCCTACCGGGCGGCGGTCACGGCGGCGGTCCCCGCCCTCGCCGAGGAGGTCTCCGGCCTCGCGGCCGGGGCCGGCATCGAGGAGCACGAGGCCTGGCTGCTGCAGCTGCGCCGCGAGATCATGGGCTACCGCAAGGTGCCCACCATGGGCGACTGCACGACCTACGCCCGCACCGGCGCGGGCGGCCCGGTCCTCGCCCAGACCATCGACCTCAACGGTGATCTGGACGACTACCTGAGCGTGCTGGAGGTGGAGCGGTCCGACCGGCCCGGGCGGCGCTCCCTCGTCCTGAGCTTCGGCGGGCTGCTCGGCTACCTCGGCCTCAACAGCGACGGCCTCGCGATCGGCCTCAACCTGGTGCTGGGCGGCGACTGGCGCCCCGGTGTGCCGCCCTACCTCGCCATCCGGCACCTCCTGGACTCCGCGGGCAGCGTCACCGAGGCCCTGGAGATCCTGCGCGGGCTGCCGCTCGCCAGCTCCCGCACGCTCGTCCTGTGCGACCGCGGGCGCGCCGTCTACGTCGAAGTCCTCGGCGACGAACTGCGCGTCGTCGAGGGCCCGGAGGCCGTCCACGCCAACCACTTCCTGCACCCCGACTTCGTCGCGGGCGACGAGATCAACGTCTTCGCCCGCAACTCCTCGGTCCGCAGGCTCAAGGCGGCCGGTGCCGGACTCGCCGCGCTGCCCCCCGGCTCGGACGCCGAGGCCCATTTCGGGCTGCTGTCGGTACCGCCGATCTGCGTGCCGGACCGGGGCGACATCCGCGCCGAGCGGACGGTCGCGGCTGTGGTGATGCTGCCGGACCGGGGCGAGCTGCACGTACGTCCGGGCGATCCGTCGCTCAGCGCCACCCAGGTATTCCGCCTGTAGCGGCCGCCCCGGCCCCTGCACCACCGAAAGGAGGAGAACACATGGACGTATGGCTGGTGGATCTGGACGAGCACGCGTGGTCACCGGCACGGTACGCGGACACCGGCACCCGCCCCGGCCCGAGGGCCCGTGCGACACCGGAGGAGAACAGGCGCGCTGCGGAGTTCACCCACGCGTCCACCACCCGCCGCTTCCTGCGGGCCCGGCTGGCGGTGCGCGAGCTCCTGGGGGAGCGGCTCGCCGTCCCCCCGGCGGAGCTGCGCGTCGCTCACACGCCGCACGGAAAACCGTATCTGCCGGACCATCCGCACCTGCACATCAGCTGGTCGCGCTCGGAACGGCTGCTGCTCCTCGCAGCGGCCGACACCGGCCCGATCGGCGTGGACATCGAATGGCTGCGGCCGATGCCCGCGGCCCTGGACGCGCTCGCCACGGTCTACCCCGCCCTGCCGGTCACCGCCGAACCCGAGGTCTTCCTCCCGGCGTGGACCCTGCTGGAGGCCGCGGTCAAAGCCACCGGCCAAGGGCTCGCCCGGGGTGCGAAGGAGGTCGATCTCGCACTCGGCCCGGGCAGCACCGTGGCGCTGCGCGGCATCGTCGGCCACGGGCCCCCGGACGCCTGGTACGGCCGCACGGAACCACTCGCGGCACGCGGCGCGCTCCCGGCGGCCGTGGCCGCGGTGGTCACCCGGGACCGGCCCCCGATGTCGCTGAACCAGCTGCTCGGGCGGGACCGGCCCACGCCGGCGCCCCCTTCGCAGGACACGGACTCCTTCGTCCTGACCCTGTGACCGTCACCCACGCATCGAGGACGCACACGATGACCCGACCCACCGCCGCCCTGCTCAGGCTGCACGCCGTCGCCCCCGGGCTCGGCACCGCCGACCTGGCACGCGCCGTCTCCCGCGCCCTCACGGGCGAGGACTCCCCGCCCGGGGGCTGGCACGCGGGGCGGCGCGGCCGGGTCCTGCGGTACGAGGGGGCCGCCGCCGAGGTGACCGGCGGGTGGGACGGGCCCGAGCTGCGGCTGCGGTACCGGGGCGAGCCGGCCGCCGCGGCCCGGGCCGCCGGACTGCTGGACGCGATCGCCGCGATGGCGGCCGGGGCGGTCCCGGCTGCCGCTGCCCGGCCCACTGCCCCGCCCGCTGCCCTTCCCACGGACCGGGCCACTGCTCCCGCGGGCCCGCCCCGCGCGGACCGGGACCCGGCACCGCGTGCGGACGCGCCCGCCTACCTGGCCTGGCGGGCCCTGATGGCGCGCTGGCAGGTCGCCGACCGCGATCTCGCGGAGATCACCGTACCGGGCCTGCTCACGGCACCGTGCCCGCTCACCACAGCGCACGGCGCACCGCTCGCCGCTGCCCCGTCCGCCGCCGGCCCGTCCGCCGCACGCGGCCCGTCACACCCCGAGGAGCCCGTCTTCGTCTACGACCACGTCGGCCCTCCGTCGCCGCCGCCCGGCTGGCTGCTGCGAGCCTGGTTCGCCCCCGACTCGGGCGTCTACCACTGCTCGGTCGCGTCCGGCTCCCGGCTGTCGGTCCGCTCGCCCGACCCGGCCGCCGCCGACCGCTCCGCGGAGCTGCTGGCCGCCTGGCAGGTCCTGACGGCCCGCTACGAGGCGGAGGTCTGACCGACGGGGGTACGACTGATGCCCGGGCCGCAGACGGCCCGGGCATCAGTCGTACCCTTCCGCGCTTACGCGGCTCAGGCGGGCAGGTGCGCCTCGATGGCGGCGATGACCTCGGGGGATTCGGGCTCGGTGCGCGGGCGGAAGCGCGCCACGACCTCACCGGCGGGGGAGATCAGGAACTTCTCGAAGTTCCACTGGATGTCCCCCGCCTCGCCCTCGGCGTCCGGGGTCTTCACCAGCTCCTGGTAGAGGGGGTGCCGGTTCTCGCCGTTGACCTCGGACTTCTCCAGGATCGGGAAGGTGACGCCGAAACCGGCCGCGCAGAAGGTCTGGATGTCCTCGGCGTTGCCGGGCTCCTGCTCGCCGAACTGGTTGCAGGGCACACCTATGACGGTGAAGCCCTTCTCCTCGTACGCGAACTGCAGCCGGGCCAGTCCCGAGTACTGCGGGGTGAGCCCGCACTGCGAGGCGGTGTTGACCAGCAGGATCGCCTTGCCCTTGTGGGCCCCGAGGCTGGTCGGCTCGTCGGACAGGGTGGTCAGCGGGATGTCGTACAGGCTCATCGGGCTCTCCTCGGCAGGAAGCGGACAACGCCCCCGAGCGTAGGTGATCGCCGGCCCGCCCGGCCCGCCCGGCCCGCCCGGCCGAGCGGCGGCGCCGGCTCTACGCGCCCGTACCGACCAGCTCGTCCGCCGGATCGTTCACGGGCTGCGGCATGCCCGTGAGGTCCATGACGAACAGCGGTATCCCCAGATCGTCCGCGCGGGTGCGGGCGTCCTCCGTGTACCCGGCGAGGGAGAAGTAGACGCTGGTCGCGGAAGCTGTCAGTCCGTTCAGCCATACGCACTCCACCGCCCGCAGCCCGGCCGGCGCGGTGGTCGGGTCCACCTGCGCGACCAGCCCCGGCGCCCGCAGGTCCACGGCCGCGGAGGGGATCGGGCGACCGTCGGGCTGCCGTACGTCCTGGAAGCCCAGCCAGCGCAGGTAGAGCGCGGCGGTCGCCACCGCGTCGCGGGCCGTGCGGATGGTCACCGGCCGGAACGCGGGGCGCGGCACCGGCGGGGCCGACGGCGGTGACGGGTGCGCCGACGACCGGTCGCGCGGGACGTCACCGCGGCCGCCGGGCCGCGCGCCGGACCTCGGACCGGCCTGCTGGTCGGGGTCCGGCGTACGGGTGGCCGAGGGCTCCGCCCCCGAGCCGCCGCCCGGCCCGCCCCCGGCCGGGGCCGCCGCGGGTTCCGGGTGCACGGGGTGCACCGCGATCCGCACCACCGTCCCGCACGAGCCGCACCCCACCTCGGGATGCGGCCACTCGCTCTCCCGCCCGCAGGACGCGCAGCGCACCGCCACCCAGCTGTCCGACCAGGTCCGGTGCGTCAGCGGCTCGGGCGGCGCGGACAGGTCCAGCGGCGGGTGGACCGGGCTCCCGCAGGCACAGGGATAGACCGGCACGGTGTAGCCGTTCTCGCGCAGGCACGCCGGGCAGCGCACCGGTACCGCTTCCGCCATGAGACCTGACCCCCTCCGTCGCTGTGCGTAGGTCCATGCTCCACCACGCGCGACCGTCGAGGCGACTCCGCCCCCCATTTGTGCAACTCACGGAGCGAGACGCGGCTTTTGGTGCTATCCGGCCTCCCCTGCCGCCTTGACGTCGGGGAAGCCGCCGCTTAGCTTGTTCCGTATAGCAGAACAAAACTTCCGGATTACGGAAAAGCCTGACCGTCGGACCCGCAGGAGAACTCGATGCCCCGTATGACAGCCGCCGCCGCTGCAGTGGAGATCCTCAAGCTCGAGGGCGTTTCGCAAGCCTTCGGCGTGCCCGGCGCTGCGATCAACCCGTTCTACCGCGAGCTCAAGAACGTGGGTGGCATCAACCACACGCTGGCCCGCCACGTCGAGGGCGCCTCGCACATGGCCGAGGGATACACCCGTGCCAAGGCGGGCAACATCGGTGTCTGCATCGGTACGTCCGGCCCCGCCGGCACCGACATGATCACCGGCCTGTACTCGGCGATCGCGGACTCGATCCCGATCCTGTGCATCACCGGTCAGGCCCCGGTCTCGAAGCTCCACAAGGAGGACTTCCAGGCCGTCGACATCGCCTCGATCGCCAAGCCGGTCACCAAGGCCGCGACCACCGTCCTGGAGGCCGCCCAGGTCCCCGGCGTCTTCCAGCAGGCCTTCCACCTGATGCGCTCCGGCCGCCCCGGCCCGGTCCTGATCGACCTCCCGATCGACGTCCAGCTGACCGAGATCGAGTTCGACCCGGAGACCTACCAGCCGCTGCCGGTCTACAAGCCGCAGGCCAGCCGTGCCCAGGCCGAGAAGGCCCTGAGCTTCCTGCTGGAGTCCGAGCGCCCGCTGATCGTCGCCGGCGGCGGCATCATCAACGCCGACGCCTCCGACCTGCTCGTCGAGTTCGCCGAGCTGACCAACATCCCGGTCATCTCCACCCTCATGGGCTGGGGCGTCATCCCGGACGACCACGAGCTGGCGGCCGGCATGGTCGGCGTCCAGACCTCGCACCGCTACGGCAACGCGACCTTCCTGGAGTCGGACTTCGTCCTCGGCATCGGCAACCGCTGGGCCAACCGTCACACGGGCTACAACCTCGACGCGTACCTGGGCGACCGCAAGTTCGTCCACGTCGACATCGAGCCCACCCAGATCGGCAAGATCTTCGCGCCGGACTTCGGCATCGCCTCGGACGCCAAGGCCGCCCTGGAGCTCTTCATCGAGGTCGCCAAGGAGCTCAAGGCCGAGGGCAAGCTGCCGGACTTCTCCGCCTGGGCCGCCTCCGGCCAGGAGCGCAAGGCCACCCTCCAGCGCCGCACGCACTTCGACAACATCCCGATGAAGCCGCAGCGCGTGTACGAGGAGATGAACAAGGCCTTCGGCCCGGAGACGCGCTACGTCACCACCATCGGCCTCTCCCAGATCGCCGGCGCGCAGATGCTGCACGTCTTCAAGCCGCGCCACTGGATCAACTGCGGCCAGGCCGGCCCGCTCGGCTGGACCATCCCGGCCGCGATCGGTGCCGCCACCGCCGACCCCGAGACCCCGATCGTCGCCCTGTCCGGCGACTACGACTTCCAGTTCATGATCGAGGAGCTCGCGGTCGCCGCGCAGCACAAGGTCCCCTACGTCCACGTCCTGGTGAACAACGCCTACCTGGGCCTGATCCGTCAGGCGCAGGGCGGCCTCGGCATCAACTTCGAGGTCAACCTCGAGTTCGAGAACATCAACACCCCGGAGATCGGCGTCTACGGCGTCGACCACGTCAAGGTCGCCGAGGGCCTGGGCGTCAAGGCCATCCGCGTCACCGACCCCAACGAGCTGGGCGCCGCCTTCGAGCAGGCCAAGAAGCTGGCCCAGGAGTTCCAGGTCCCGGTCGTCGTCGAGGCCATCCTGGAGCGCGTCACCAACATCTCGATGAGCAAGACGGTCGACATGAGCGACGTCACCGAGTTCGAAGAGCTCGCGACCGAGCCGGGCCACGCCCCGACCGCGATCAAGTCCCTCAAGGTCTGATCGACGGGCCGGCAGGACAGCAATACGAGCGACCCCCGCTCCTCCGTCAGGAGGGCGGGGGTCGTCCTGTATCCAGGGCCGTGCCTGCCTGCCCGGCTAGGGGGTGTCTGACGGAGGTCCGTGGTGAAGGAGCGGTGTCCGGTGCGTGCTCTCGGCGTGCCGGCCGGATGCCCCCGTACTGGACGT